>CAIZMB010000174.1 GCA_903933935.1 uncultured Cytophagaceae bacterium | reverse complement strand
TCTTTAATCGCGACAAGTGGTTTAGTTAATATTTGTACCGAATCCTTGTATTTAACGCTTCCAGACTCAAGACTAAGCACAAATTGATACGATTTGCCTTGTTCTGTGCCTAAGGTATAAATAACATTGACCGAGTCCGCGGCGGTCTGACTCCAAATAAGTGTTGAACCTATTCTTAATTCAGCATTCGATTTGGCAGAGAAATTAGCCCGAATGTTGATCGTTTTATTGGCCTCACTTAACGTAAATTTTTCTGTGGGTGCTAGCCATTTGATACCCAAAGTACCCGTATAAAGATTTAATAAAAAATCCTCCGTTTGGTTTTTGCCATCTCCACTTTTTAATAAGAGTCCCAGTTTGACAATGGGCGTTCCTGAAGGAACTGAAAAATAGCTTCTAGGAATTAATTTGATTGACCATACATCATTGCCTAAGGAAGTCATTTTCCCCTTTTCAAAGGGAGCGGAGAAATTAGTTTGTCCACTGGGTTGATATTGAAAAGCACTACCTGTTTCAGTAGCACCAGCGCCAGACCATAAATACACATCGGATGATTTCCCTAATAAGCCTACGGCCCGAGAGTCTTTCGCTTTTTTTAGGTCAACAATAATCGTTATTTCGTTTTCTGCATTAGGAAAAAGCTCTTGAGTCGTTACCTGACCAAGAGCTTTAAAATTGACTAAAAGAAATAAAAAGAATAATTGCTTTTTGAATTGCATTGTTAATTAACTTCCACGATCAGCGCAGATTTAGGGCCAACCTTAATGTATTCCCCTAAATTAGAAATTTGTCCACTAATTACATTCTTTAATTTCGCATTTGATGGTAAAATTTCTTGGTACAAACGAGGGTTAACTTGGCTTTCATGTGCATTCTTATTCACAATAACCATCACTTTCGATTTATCCGTATACCGGAAATAGGTATATATTCCATCAACAGGAGCGAAATGCATTAATTTACCCTGAGTAACCGCTTCGTTTCCTTTTCTCCAATTCAATAAACTGGCTAAAAAATCTTGCGTATTTTTTTCATTTGCGCTCAATTGATTCCCCGTCACCGCATTTTTAACATCACTAGGCCAACCGCCTAAAAAGTCTCCCCGAATTTCACCATGTTCATTGCTCTTTGGATTAGCAAAATTAATTTCCGTACCATAATAAATTTGCGGGATACCACGCATCGTACAAATGAGCGAAAGTCCAATTTTGAATAAGTCCTTATCTTCTTTTACCTGAGTGAAGAAACGACTCATATCATGGTTATCTAAGAAAATAACTAGGTTGTTAGGATTAGGGTAAACCAGATCATTAGCCAAGACCGAATATAGTTTCACTAGCCCTTGGTTCCATGATTCCGGCTCAGTTAAGCCTTCATAGATCGCATTTTGGAGAGGAAAATCCATTAAACTAGGTAAGCCTGACTGAAAACCATCTGGATTAACCTTTCCTTTTTGCCAATACGAAGGGATGATCGGATTTAGTGACCATTCTTCACCCACCATATTGAAACGCGGATACTCATTCGAAATAGCTAAAGTCCAAGCATTAGAAAAACTCTTTTCTGAGTAAGGATACGTATCAATTCGTAAACCACCTAGTCCAGCATATTCAATCCACCAAATGGTATTTTGAATCATGTATTTTGCCAAATAAGGGTTATTTTGATTGATGTCAGGCATGGAAGGAACAAACCATCCATCCACTAAGCCTTTTTTGTCTGCCTGAGATCGATGTGGGTCTTGATGTATTTCCCGACGATGGTTCGTAGACACGAATTCAGTTCCATAATTAATCCAATCTTTAAAAGGCATATCCTTCATCCAATAATGACCACTTCCAATATGGTTTAAAACGATATCAGAAATTATTTTAATTCCTCTTTTATTGGCCTCAACACATAATTCCTTAAATTTTTCATTGGTTCCAAAACGTGGATCCATTTTATAATGGTTGGTGATGGAATAACCATGGTAACTTTGAACTTTTTGATCATTCTCCAGTAGAGGCATACTCCAAATAGCCGTATAACCCATCTTTTTGATATAATCCAAACGATCAATGATTCCCTGAATATCTCCCCCATGGCGCGCAAACAATTGGGAACGATCCACGTCCTTTTCCAACATAGCCGGAAATGCGTCATTCGTTTTATCGCCATTTGCAAAACGATCCGGAGTGATTAAATAAATAACATCTTTCGAGCTAAAGCTTTCGCGATTTTGACTGCCAGAAACTCGGGTTTCCAATGAGTAATTGATGATTGCCAACGATTTGCCGTCCTTAACAATTTGAAGCGGGTATTCGCCAGATTTAGCCGCCTTATCAATATACACGTCCACAAAAAGGTAATTGGGACTTTCGGCATGATGTATTTTCAACACCTTCAGTCCGGCTTTTGCCGATTTCACCTGAGCACCTTTTATATTTTCGCCTCGTAAAACCAATTGGAGATTAGGGTTTTTCATTCCCACCCACCAATTCATGGGTTCAATTTGGATGGATTTTTCTTGGGAAAAAGCAGTAAAGCTTAGTAACAAGAATAATAAATAAATGATATTTTTCATTTGATTATTCGTTTTCAAATAAGATGAAAATACTTCCGCAGGGATTATTTAATTCAATGAAATATCGGTCAATTAAGATTTAATTGAATCAAAATCCGTAAAGTGTTTGCTTAAATTAAGGGCATGCAATCAACATTTGAGCCTGTAAAATTCACAGACCCAAATGTTCATTGGCATATACCTTTTAGATTAGAACTTAATTTTTAATTAACGTGTAGGTTGGCGCATTAGGGTTTCTGAAGTCTAATTTCACATTATAAACTCCTGCTGAAACTGCAATATTTGCACCACCAGCTTCTAATGATCCGTTCGCTCCATCATCACCATAATTAACACCCCAGTCATCATTCAGTCTGAACTTAACTTCACCTGCACTTAATGAAATGTTATTGATGTACCAAACTCCTTCGTTACCAAAATCAGGTCTGAATTTAGTATCCGGTCCGCCCCAGCCATTAGCCGTTGCACTTCCAACAATACCGTAAACTTTATACGTTTCGATTTTAACCTTAAGTTCTTTTTGGTTAAAGGTGACTAAATAGAATCCATCTGCAGCGATTGCAATATTAGCACCACCTGCTTCAAGAGATCCGTTAGCTCCATCATCCCCATAATTCACTGCCCAGTCATTGTTGAAACGAATTTTGATTTCCCCTTTAACTAATTTAGCAATGGCTCTCCACTGATCTGTAGCTGGATCATACCAGAATGGTACATCCGGTCCACCCCAGCCGTTTGGAGCTCCTGAACCTACTACACCCCATGTGTATGGAACTACAGTAAATGTGTTTTTGGTTAAATCAATGGTTACTTTGTAGGTACCTGCCGCATTTACTTTGATATTATCTCCATTTACTTTTAACGCACCTGCACCCCCATCTCCTATGTTGTAATCCCATTTATTATCCGTTCTGAATTTAATTTCACCCACGACTAAGTCGACATAAGCAACCAATACATTCGCCGCATCTGTTTTATAGAAAGGTAAATCTGGTCCATTCCATCCACCTGGCGTTGCACTACCTACCACACCCCAGTTGGTCGACAAGTCTAACTTATCCAAGTAAGGAGTAGCTGTAATACTTGCCACAGGAGAAATGAAAGAGGTCGTGGGTCCAATAACAGATTGAAGTTTGAAATCAACCCCAGCTGCTACTCCCGCTTTTAAACCTAGTTGTAACAAAATTGGATTTAACTCGCCCACATTAAATACCTTCTTCAAGTCACCACCTACCGTAATAGCAGCAGCTTTAGAAAAATCACCGCCTTTTTTGTCAATTAAAAGGGTATAAGTAGCCGCGGCATTAAAGCCATAATCAGGCTTGGGCCAACTAACCGTAACCGCCTCAGCAGCTATTTGCTCTTTGACTAAAACAATAGCTGCTTTAGACAAAGTGATATTTGGACCGGTTGTCGCGGTCAAAATCGGTTTCAGAAATTCTTTTTCACATGATATTAAGCCTAAGCTGAATACAAAAAGTGAAAATATTTTTAACATTGATTTTTTCATAATCGTATATTTTTTCTTTTAAGACCTAATTAATATCCTGCGTTTTGAACTAAATTAGGATTAGCTACAATATCAGAAGAAGGGATTGGGAACAATTTCATATTGTCCGAAACTCCCGCTCCTGCCTTAGTTCCACCTTTCCAAGCCCAAACATAACTAGTTCCAGTGAACTGTTTGAAGCGGATTAAATCGGTTCTTCTATGGCATTCCCAATACAACTCTCTACCTCTTTCCTTGATGATCAAATCTAAGTTCAATAGACTTACATTGCCTTGAGCTCCATTGTAAGCTCTTGCGCGCAAAGCATTTACATATTGCAATGCTGTCGTCAAATCACCTCCAGAACCACCACGTAATACGGCTTCAGCATACATCAAATAAACATCTGCCAAACGGAACATTGGAAAATCTGTATCCGGAAAATTACCCTCTGAATCTGAACCTTTCACGCCTGTTGACGTTACGTTTTTATATTTCGTAATGGCATAACCATCAGAGAAAGCAGAAATATCTGCCACTTCTTTGTTCTGTCCATCCGTGAAAAACATCGCTCTAGAATCTGTCTTTCCAGTTTTGTCATCAAAGTGATCGACAAATTGTTGCGTAGTTCTTAAACCACCCCAACCGCCATTAATTCCAAATTCGGCTGGATTCATTTTACCTCCTACGGGTGCATGAACCATGAATGTCATCCCACCCCAAGTTTTAGTTTTAGTGCCGTCAAAGGCAATTGGGAAAATGATTTCTGCTGATTTGTTGTTATCAGCTAAAAACAAATTTTGGTATTTCGCCTCTAACACATAACCAGCTCCGATCACCTTTTTAGCAGAAGTAATCGCCTCGGTATATTTACCTGCACCTATATAAACTTCAGCATTTAAATACAGCTTAGTCAATAAAGTCCAAGCTGCACCTTTATCCGCTCTTGCATATTCATTCTTTCTTGGCTCCGCCATATCTACTTCGATCGCCTTCAATTCTGATTCGATGTAAGCAAATAAATCTGCCTTAGAAATTTGTTTTGGCAAGAATGAACCTACCGCATCTTTTTCAGTTACAAACGGAACTGAACCAAACATATCTAATGCGTGGTAATAACTTAAAGCTCTTAAAAAACGAGCTTCGGCGCGATACATTTTAATCTCAGGAGATGTGATACCTCTTGAAGCTAATTTTTCATCCGTTGTTTCACGTATATATTCATTACAGATTCCAATTTGATAATAAATACGGTTGTACATCGCCGTAATAAATTCGTTACCTGAGGTCCAGGTCATGGTGTGGTAACTTGGTAAACTACCGTCATTCCAACCAATCACCGCTTCATCCGTAGGTAATTCTTGTGCTTTGAAATACTGACGTAAATAGGTTGAAAAACCCTCGTCAATACCTGAAATATCAGGCTTTCCCGCGGGACCTTGTTGGCCCGACACGGCTAAACCAGCATATAATTTAGCCAACAAAGGCTTATAGTTAGCTGGATCTTTAAAAACCGTGGCCGACGTAACTTCGATGAACGGAACTCTATCCAGATCTCCCATACATGAGGACAATATACTTAAGGCGATGCTCAAGCTTATTCCCTTGACAATTGTTATATATTTTGCTTTCATTTCTGTACGATTTAACGATTAAAAATTCACATTTAAGCCCAATGAAATAGTGCGTGGTCTTGGATACATATTGTTGTCAATTCCACCGCCAACTTCAGGATCTAAGCCTTGATATTTAGTCATTATAAATGCATTTTGAACATTCAATGATAATTGAGCATTGAATTTCTTCGCATTTAATAATTTATTTAAATTATAACCAAAGCTGATATTATCTACACGTAAAAATGAAGCATTTTGAATGTAGTAATCTGAAAAGTATTGCGTGTTATTGAAATTTGTTTCGTTAACATTAGGAACCAAATTAGACAAGAAATTATTTCCTCCCGTTGCCGCACGATACACCGCATTATTGGAATTAGTGTTATTGTACATATAATTTCCAACGTTGGCTCTCAACACAAATCCGAATGAGAAATCCTTAATTTGTAGATTAGAAGAAGCTCCAAAGAAATACTTTGAATTAGGTGATTCATAACGGTAACGGTCGTCAGAAGAAATCTTGCCATCGCCATTACGGTCTACATAAAGTCCTTCTACGGGCTTACCGTTAGTGTCATATACTTGTTGGTATACAAAGAAAGTATAAGGAGAATAACCTAATGAATGAATCTGAATGGTATTACCCACCCCACCTGAGATACCGCCGACTAAAATTCCTTGGTAGGTCGGGTCTTTTACCTTAGTCAAATTCGTAATGTCAATTTGATTAAGTGTAGCATTTACACCAAAATCCCAATTAACATTAGCTGTATGAATCGGATTGAAATTCAACGTTACCTCAACCCCTTTGTTTTCTAAATTACCCACATTCGTTAAAATCTGGTTAGTTAAATTAGAACCTGCAGGTACTGGAATAACGGAAAGTAAATCTTGAGTCTCCTTTTGATATACATCGATTGAACCTGTAATCCCTACTTTTTTAAATCCAAAATCTAATCCAATGTTCTTAGTAGTTGTTTGCTCCCATTTAATATTAGCATCATATCCTTCTGGTCTCAAGGTATTTAAAAATGTATTTCCTAATTGGTACTGCGCATTCGGTTCTGAATTTGTATAGCGTGCCAAATATGGATAATCACTAAATACATCTTGCTGACCTGTCACACCCCAACCTAACCTCAATTTCAAATCTGAGATAACTTCGGAATCCTTAAATTCTTCAGAAATTTTCCAAGCAGCCGCAGCACTTGGGAAAACACCCCAACGATTTTCAGGAGAGAATCTAGAAGAACCGTCATTACGCAAAGTAAATGTTAATAAATACTTATCATTTAATGAATAGTTAGCCCGACCATAAAAAGATACCAAGGTATTTTGCGTCTTGTAATACGTATTGTTAAATACCGTACCTGCAACATTCTTATCTAAATCCGTATTATCTCTCAAGAAATCTTGATATGAATAACCACCCATGACATCAATTCGGTGCATGCCAATACTCTTCACATAATTCAAATAAAACTCGAAAGTCTTGTTATCCTTAGATTGAGAATAAGTGCCTGCCTTCCCTCCACGGTCAAATGAGTTAGCAATTCCAGCAGGAATATCAATCGTACCTTCTGAAGAAGATTTGTCAATAGCCACATTGGCATTGGCCCTTAATTCAGGTAAAAAAGGCATTTTATAGTCAATTACCGCATTTGCAATCGTCCTATTTACGGTAGATTTATCCTTTTGTAAATTCAATAAACCTAAAGGATTTTTTGGTCCCAAAGAATTTGGTTTCTTAGTCGCTGGATCTAACCATTCAAAATATCCACCAAAATCACTTCCAGTAACTGATTGCGTTGGATCAAACCCCACTGCAGTACCAATAGCGCCTTGATTAGCAAAATTATTATTGATCACGGATGACTTTAAATTTAAATCCACCTTTAAGGAGTTATTTAAAAAGCTAGGGCTAACACCAATTGAAGTTGAAATACGATCCATATTAGACGTTTTCAAAATACCATTTTGATTTAAATAACCTACAGAAGCACGAACAGGTGTATTTTTAAAGGATCCTGTAATACTCACGTTATTATCGATCGATATGGCATCGCGATATATTTCTTTTTGCCAATCTGTAGAAGATTTACCTAACAAAGCCTTCTGAGCAGCAGTACCTTTTGAATTGATCACTGATGTAAAATCAGCAGCAGATAAAACATCTACATAAGCACGAGCTTGAGCTGAAGAAGCCACCGAGCTAACTGAAACTTTGATGTCATCACCTTTCTTACCCTTCTTTGTCGTTATCAAAATAACACCATTAGAAGCCCTTGAACCATAAATGGCCGTGGCAGATGCATCTTTCAACACATTAAACGATTCAATATCATTTGGGTTTATAAAAGATAATGCGTTAGCAGCACCAGAAATGCCATTATTATCTAAAGGCACACCGTCTATTACGATCAATGGATCATTGTTCGCATTTAATGACGAACCACCGCGGATACGGATTGTTGATCCCGCGCCAGGAGCACCCCCATTAGAAGTAATTTGAACACCTGCCACTTTTCCAGCAACCAACTGATCTGGCGTTACGATATTACCCTTTTGAAAATCAACAGAGGAGATCGAAACCACAGAACCTGTTAAATCTTTCTTTCTTTGAGAACCGTAACCGATTACTACCACTTCGTTTAACGATTGAGAATCGATTTCCAAAGTGATTGTTAGTGACGACTGGCTCCCTATGGAAACCTCCTTACTTGTAAAACCGACAGAAGAAATCACCAAAACACTGTTTGAAGAAACATTTGAAAGAGTGAATTGTCCTTTTGAATCAGCAGAGGTTCCTCTATTTGTTCCTTTTACAGTAACAGAGGCTCCTGCAATAGGTCCTTCCTTTGAAGTGACAGTACCAGTAATGGACTGCTGCGCAATGACCGAAAAAACTGAACACATGATCAAAGCAAATGTCAAGAATAAATTCTTTCCTTTTCTTTGACTTAGTCCTTCGATCCAGCTAGTAATTTTAGCTTTCATAAACATGATTTAAAAATTAGTGAAAAATATTTTTTTAAAAAGTCAAAATTAAAAAAGGAATACATTAGATTCGCCCCACTTTAATATATGACAATAATTAATGAATTAGTACAATTAGCTGTAAATGAGTAAATTACAATTTATTATGCGATTCATTTTATAAAGTGGAACAATAAAAAATATGGTACCAGATTATATGTTGGCAATTACAAGTTTAAAATTAAACCGCAAAATGATAAGGGTCAACTTATTACCTATTTTATTATTCATAAGTTTCATCAGCTTGGGCCAACAAAAATTAGAGCTGATTGCCCCTACCCAAAAGTTGCTACCTAGAGGTGATTTTTTTCTAGCAGCCGATTTCAATAATTGGGATCCGGGTGATCCACGGTTTCAATTCAAGAAAAAATCGAATGGAAATTATGAAGTGTCGATTCCCGATAGCGTTCATGTTTTTGAATATAAAATAACACAGGGAACTTGGCATTTGGTTGAAGGGACAAAAGATGGAGGCGTAAATGCCAACAGAAGGTATGATGACAAGAGTCAAGACTCCACAAAAAACCACATCATCCAACTATTAGGATGGGAGAAAAAAGCTACCTATCGAATCATCGTAAACAAAATTCCTACATCTACCCCATACGATGCTAAATTGTATATCGCTGGAAATTTCAACAACTGGAACCCGCGCGATGACAATTATTTACTGATTAAACATTCGGATGGATCATATAGAACGACCATACAATCTGAGTTAACAGAAATCCAATACAAAATCACAAGAGGCAATTGGGCCTCCGTGGAATGCTACGGAAACGGAAAAGCAAGGCCTAATAGAAAAATTGGACGGACCGATAAACTGGTCTGGAATCCAAGGGATATCGAGCATAAAACAAATATTGATGTTGAAAACTGGGAAGACCTAACTGGTATTTTTAACTTTTTTGACTTGTATAGCCTCTTCTTACTCTTTGCTAGCTTTAGTGGGATATTATTAATGATCGCTATACCGACCATTCAGAATTCCAACTGGGCAGCGAACCGATGGCTTATTCTATTAATAGGGGTAATTTCGGCTACGCTATTAATGAAAATAATCGCTGGCGATAGAAATATCGCACAGGATTTTCCGAAATTATTATTGATTCCGGATTTTATCATTTTTGTCTTTGCTCCTTTATATAATCTATACATTGAAAAGTTGTTATTTAAATCCAATGACTTTAAAGTCAGATGGCGTTGGATCTACCTTCCTTGTATACTTCAATTGTTAATCTATCTACCTTTCTTTAATTTAGATTATGATACTTTCCGTTATTCTCAATTAAATTACGAACCTTCTTTTCAAATTCTATATATTTTTATAGGGTCTACAGGGATTATTTGGAACTTAATTCAATGGAATAGATTCAGAAAAATCTTGAATATTTACATTGAAAAAAGTAAAATTAGCTCTTCGTTTGAGGAAAATTTAAGCTACCTAAGCATCACTCAAATCATTTATTTAGCCTGTATTATTTTAGGGTTTGTTGCAATGCTAATTTACCTAACTGGCTACATCATGGAAGCAGACCTGACTTTATTAAGCAGCCAAATCGTCGATTTAATTTGGTTTGTTTTTGCATCTTCCCCTTTCTTTTTGGGTTATTATGCGATACACCAACCTGAGATATTTAAAATTTCACAGAAGCACAATATTTTAGATGCTGAAAATGAAATCGATCTAAATACACCCATTAAAAGAGAAAGCAATTATTTACAAGAAAATAAGGAGGTAATTAAAGATGAACTAGCGGAAAAAATTATTGAAATCATGGTACAATCTAAACCCTATTTAAACCCCAAATTAACTTTAAATGAATTAGCTCATCAACTGAATGTATCGCCTCATGTCATGTCCAAAACATTAAACGATTCTTTTCAAAAAAACTTTTTCGATTTCATCAATACGTATAGAACTGAGGCATTTAAAGAAAAGTTAGATGATCCGAAATTTCAAAACTACACCTTTTTAGCTGTGGCTTTTGAAGCAGGCTTTAATTCAAAAACAGCCTTTAATAGATCATTTAAACGGGTAACTGGCCAATCTCCAAGCGAATATTTAAATAGCATTAATCAAACAGAAAATATTCTTTAGTAAAAAGCAAGCATGAAAAAGTATTTAGTATTATTCTTTAGTCTGCTGCTATTTTTACAATCATGTGCACAAGTAGAAACCCCAATTGCCAGTAAAACAATTGCTTTAGACACCATTCTATATCCCTATACTCCACCTGCTGAATTAATCAAAGGCGCAGATATTAGTTGGGTCACCGAAATGGAAAAATCAGGCATGTCCTTCTACAATAGTCAAGGAGTAAAAAAAGATTGCTTTCTCTTAATGAAAGAATTGGGATTCAATACGATCAGACTGCGGGTTTGGGTAAATCCAAAAGATGGTTTTTGCAATCTATCTGATTTAGTAGTCAAAGCAAAAAGAGCAAAAGCCATCGGACTAAAACTATTAATTGACTTTCATTACAGCGATTCTTGGGCAGATCCAGGAAAGCAATTTATACCCGAAGAATGGAAAGGAAAAATGATATCCGAACTAGAGACTAAAATATACGACCATACTTTTGAGGTATTAAACACCTTAAAATCAAATAACATCATACCTGAATTTGTGCAGATTGGCAACGAAACCAATGATGGAATGATGTGGGATGTGGGCCGAGCGTCTACCAACATGGATACTTTTTCAAAATTTATAGAAGCTGGATACCGAGCCACTAAAAAAATAGATGTATCCATCGGGGTCATCGTTCATATTTCAAATGGTTATGATAAGAAACTTTTCAATTGGATGTTTGATGGATTAAAAAAATATAAAACACGATTTGATATCATTGGCATGTCATTGTATCCAGATGCTAAAAATTGGTCCAGCTTAAACCAACTTTGCATAGAAAACATCACAGAATTAAACGTAAAATTCAATAAACCTACCCTACTCTGTGAAATAGGTTTCAACTATTCTGATCCTGAAAATGGAAAAATGTTTGTGGAAGATTTAAAAAATAGAATAAATAAATTATCCAAAAAACAAGCGTTTGGTTTGATGTATTGGGAACCTCAAGCCTACAATTGGAAAAATTACTCACTGGGTGCTTTTGATGCCTCAGGAAAACCCACAAAAATATTAGACCCTTTTTTAGATTAAGCGGGCAACCACCAAGAGGGAACAGTTGGTATTGCGTCTTCTATTTTTTTTATGACATCATCAGACAAGGCATGTAAATCAAGCGCTTTTAGATGTGCATTTAATTGGCCTAAATCCTTTACACCCGGTATGACCACATCGATGCAATCGCTTTGAAGGCAAAAAGCCAAGGCATTAATGGTCAATCCTCCTGGCATCTCCTTTAGGAAAGCCAGCTTATTAGCCGACTCTATAAACCAATGTACATCTCTTTCAGGAATCTTAGATCGATAACCGCCACCAAACATCGAAGGATCTTTTAAAAATACCTTATC
>CAIZMB010000173.1 GCA_903933935.1 uncultured Cytophagaceae bacterium | reverse complement strand
CTCGACCACAGGTTTTTATTAATGGGGAAATCAAGATTCCAAACTAAAGCGATCGCAATAAAAATCACCCCTAGAATTGCCATTTTTTTCGTTTTAGCTATCCCATCGCTTGGATCATTTTTAAGGAAATTACCAGTGAGGATTCCCAGTAAGCCAGTGGAGATAGCCGGTATCGTTGAAAAAAGGCCTTCTGGATCATGAATCCCTCTATGTAATCTTCCTGGCATAAAAGTGCGATCTAAATAGGATGCGAAATTACCAGCTTCAGTTAGGTCGCCCGCCATAAAGCCAGGTGCGGCATTAAACTTAAGTGTCAAATAATAAAAGATGATAATTCCGGCAAACCAAATGAACTGAGTGATTTGTTTTTGGGTATATAAAAAGATGATATTAGCAAACATATAGCCTAGACCGATACGCCCCAGCACACTTCCAAAACGAATTTCTTCCAAAGGTTTAAACTCTAGTCCATTGTTGTAGATAATTCCTAGAATAACCAAGATTAAACCCCTCTTAATTACTTTTTGAAGTAATTGTTCTCTGGATTTTCCTTTTTCTAACTCTTTACCTAATGAATAGGGAGTGGCCACACCTGCCATAAATAGAAATAGTGGAAATATGAGGTCGTTAAATGTAAACCCATTCCACTCGGGATGTTCTAATTGGTTCGAAATGAAACCCCAGAATGGAGATCCTGTAGCTTTGTATAAGAATTTAAAAATTTCTTCTGCGCCCATGATCCAAAGCATATCAAAGCCGCGAAGGGCATCTAAGGATTGAAGGCGTTGAGCGATAGGAGAACTTTCCAGGGAAGAGCTTGTTGTTTTCATAGGTTTTGATTAACCCCTAAATATATAAATAAATTAGCTTTTCCACTCAATAGTACGATTAAATGCTATAAAGTAATTTTCTTAGTTGGGTCGATACGCAGCCATAAAAATCCGCCTAGGATGACGATGCAGCCTATGATTCTGACGGGGATATCCCAACTTCCTGTTGACGCAAGGATGTAGCCAAAAGCGATGGACATGATGGTGGAGCCCAACTGCCCCGCCATCCCCATAGCACCTGCCACTGCGCCTGCATTTTGTCCGCCTATGTCGGACGAAGTAGCCCAAGAAACAGGTAAGGTGAAATCTTTAAAGGCTAGGCCAAAAGCCAAAACAACAATCGACGTAGTGGTATCGGGAATGAAGGTGGCAGTCAACATGCACAGGCCAGACATAACTAAGCCAAACATGCCCACCACTCTACGTCCCCATTTTAGGCCTCGTTTTTTAGTGATATAATCGGAAGAAAATCCGCCTATAAAACAACCAACTGTTCCCAAAATAAATGGGAGAGAAGCTAAAAATGCTATTTGAGTATCATCGATTCCTCGGCCATTTTTCAGGTATTTGGGCATCCAAGAAAGATAAAAATAGGCGCCATAAAGTAGGCAATGGTACATGCCCATGAGTGACCAAATATTGGGATCTTTTAAGATTTTCAACACAATGGAAAAGCTATCGCCTCCCGATTTCAACTCACGTCCCTGTTCAATGTGCGCAATTTCTTTTTCGGAAATATGAGGCATATCACGCGGTTCATCTTTAAACCAAAGGCCCCAAAATGCTGCCCAGATAATCCCTAAAATACCAAAAGCGTAAAACACAAAGCGCCAACCATAGGCTTGCATGATGAAGAGGGATAGGAAGGGAGCTAATGCGGCACCGATTCGACTAGCAATCCAAATAAAGGATTGTGCACGGCCTGTTTCTGACTTGGGGAACCAACGAGAAATTACGATGGTGGCGTTTGGATAAGCACCTGCTTCTCCGATTCCAAACAGAAATCGGATAATAAATAACATGGTAAAGGTGCTTGAAAAACCGGTTAATATGGTAAATACTGACCAAGATAGTACGATTCTAAAGAGTATAGATTTTGGCCCTTTTCGATCGCCCCATAAACCCACCGGTATTTCAAATAGGCCATAGGCAAAAGCAAATGACCCTAAAATCCAACCAAATTCTTTTTCTGATAAATTAAGCTCCTGGGTGATGGCGCTACCCGTGATGGAGATTGATGTTCGATCTAAATAGGTGATGATGGAAAATAGTGCCATGACGAATAGCACCCAATATCTTTTGTTCATGTAAATTGACAGGGAAAATTAACTTATTTTTTTTCGTCTTTAGCTTTACTAACTTTTCAAAAGTTAGTAAAGCTGACGAAGGTACAGAAAAATAGATAATTATATTGCCATTATTGACTAGCTTATTGATCATTTTAACCGATGATCAAGGGTATCATGATTTGCCCTAGGTAAAACGGTTTTTGGAGAGATATAATCAGGTATCCAATATTTAAATAAAAATATTTTAATTTTATTTAGGGTTATTTCAATGTTATACGACTATAGCTTACAAACAAAAATTAATTAATCCCAAATGAATTTCAAAGGGCTTGAAGATCATCTATTGGTTTTAGGTTTAAATCAGTCGCATTCCGCGGCCTTTGATGAAATTTATTCAAGGTACTGGTTTAAAATTTATAGAATTGCATTTAATCAAACCGGAAATAAGGAAGAGGCTGAGGAGCTTGTGCAAGATGTTTTTTTGAGTATTTGGAATAGAAAAGAGACCATTGTTATAAATAAATTGGATTTGTATTTAGTCATTTCCATCAAAAATAAAGTATACGATTTAATACGTTCTAAAATCAATTTCCGCAAATATCAAGAGCATATTATTTTAAAGGAGTTAGATTTTCATTTTAATACAGATGAAATTGTCAATTACACGGAATTGACTGATGCTGTTGAAAAAGTACTTTCGTTATTGCCTGAAAAAAGTGTTCATATATTCAAAAAAAGTCGGTTCGAAAATATGAATACAAAGGAAATTGCGCTTCAAATGAAATTGAGTGAAAAGGCTGTAGAATACCATATAACTAAATCCCTAAAGTTTCTAAAAGAAAATTTAAAAGATTATTCACGTTTAAATTAGGTCAATTTTTATGACAAAACAGGAGTTTAATTTACTGTCGAATAAATACCTCCAAGGCATGTGCTCGGTGGAGGAAGAATTGTTACTACTAGAATGGAGTGAAAAATTAGATAAGGAAAATCAACTAAAAATTTCTTCAAGTGAAAAGGAGGAAATAAGAGGTAGGATCTTGAGAAATATCTATTCGAAAATCCCTAATAAGCATTTTTCAAAAATCACTAAAATTGGCATAGGTGTTGTAACAAGTTTAGCTGCGTGTTTATTACTTGTATTTTTATTAAATGTTCGACCAACGGAAATTTTAGATTCTAAGTCAGTTTGTGCATCTGGCATGGAGATGAAAAATATGACTTTAGTAGATCAAAAAATTTTATTAAAAGATGGTTCTCTAGTCATTCTAAAGCCAAAAAGTAGCATCATTTATGGGAAAGATTTTAACATTAAAAAAAGAGAAGTGTTTTTATTTGGCCAAGCATTTTTTAAGGTTAAACGAAATGTTACCAAGCCATTTGTCGTGCATTCAGGTGATTTGAATACGGAAGTATTAGGAACTAGTTTCTGGGTAAAATCAAATACAAGAAACAATCAAATAGAAGTTTCAGTCACAAGCGGTAAAGTCTCCGTATATTCTAATAAAGTAAGTGATAATGACAATTTAAATGGGGTTATTTTAACGAGAAATCAAAAGGTTGTATTTGATGTAGTATATAAGACTATAAATCCCACTATAGTGGATAATCCGTTGCCAATTCTGACTCCAGATTTTTCCAAGGGGCAACTTATTTTCCAAGCAACTCCACTTCAATCTGTATTGTCAACGATGTCAAAACACTATGGGGTAGAAATAATTTTAACTAATCCTAAATCGAATGATTGTCAAATCACTGCGGATTTGAATGGATTAACAATGTTTACCCAATTAGATTTAATCTGTAAATCTATCGCAGCTACCTATGAAAAGCGTGGGACTGTCATTTTTATAACTGGAGAAGGATGTAATTAAAAAAAACAGAAAGGAGAAATAACTCCTTTCTGCCCATAAAATAACCCGTGACAAACGCCAATCTGAGTCGGGTTAAATATTTCAAATATGTTAATTTAAAACTTGTAAATCTATGAAAAAACACCGATTGAACACCCAAAATTTGTGGTTATTTATGAAAATTACCTTTAGTCAAATTTGCCTAGTTTTATTGTGTACTACATTAGCTGTTGCACATGAATCACAGGCCCAAGAAGTTTTAAACCGCTCTGTAACTATTGTAGGTCAGAACATTAATTTCAAATCAGTTTTAGCTCAAATTGAAAAGCAAGCTGAGGTTAAGTTTGTATATAGTACCAGAGTTCAGATAAATCAAAAAATGAACTTGAATTTACAAAAGACAAAACTTTCGACCGTATTAAATGAAATTCTAAATCCCAATTCGATTTCATATGAAGTGATTGAGAATAGAATTTTATTAACGAAATCTAAGATTGATCTTCTGAATTCTAATTCTTCATTGAATAATCAAGAATCTGAATCATTGATTATAGATACCAAAACGGTCAAGGGAAAAATTACTGATGAAAGTGGAAGTCCGATTCCTGGTGTGAATATTCTCATAAAAGGAACGAACAAAGGAGTGAGCAGCAATATTGATGGTACTTATAATTTGAGTGTTTCCGATGACAAGGCAATTTTAGCTTTTAGTTTTGTTGGTTTTATCACTCAAGAAGTTGCAGTTGGAAATAGATCAATGATTAACATTAGTCTAGTGTCTGAAAATAAAGCTTTATCTGAAGTGGTGGTTGTGGGTTATGGTACTGCAAGAGCAAAAGATTTAACAGGTGCTGTGGCGACGATCAATCAAAATACGATTAAAGACTTACCAGTGTCGACTATTGATCAAAAAATGATTGGCCAGGTGGCTGGTATGCAAATTCAGCAATTATCGGGTCAGCCAGGTGCTGGAACTTCAGTAAGAATTAGAGGTAGTGGATCTTTAGGAGCAGGTAACGAACCCTTATATGTAATTGACGGAATGCCTTATTCTGCTGGATTAAATCAAGACTTTAATCCTCTATTATTAATAAATCCGAATGATATAGAATCGATCTCGGTATTAAAAGATGCGTCTTCAACGGCAATTTATGGTTCCAGAGGTGCTAATGGTGTCATCATGATTACGACAAAAAAAGGTCAATACGGTAAATTGCAAATCAATTTTTCTTCGATGACGGGTATGCAGGATGTGCCTAAGAAAGGGCGCCCTGAATTAATGAATCAGAAAGAATTTGTTGAAATGCAGAGAAATAAAATCGACATAGCAGTATTAAGAGCTGAAAATCGAAAAACAACGGTAGCGGATTATCCTGTTGAATATCAAAACATAGACCAATTGGTTGGAAATGGAACGGACTGGTACGATTTAATCTTGCAAACCGCTCCTATTCAAGAACACAATTTAAGCATTCAAAGAGGTACTCAAGATTCTAAAATCAATGCAAGTTTTGGTTATTTTAAACAAGATGGAGCATTAAAGTTTACAGGCGTCGAGCGATTTACTAGCAAACTTGGTTTTGAATCTAATCTTAGCAAAACGGTGACTATTGGAGGGTCTTTACTTAATTCCTTGGTTAATCAGAATCGTACCAACACCAATTCGAGTAGGGACGATGTGATTGGAGTTTCATTATGGGCTAATCCGGTAATGTCACCCTATGATGCGAGTGGTCAATTAATCCCATATGTTCGATCACCTCAGAGTAAATATCATTCGGCTTGGAGTTTTATGAATCCTTTATTCTTATTGAAAAATACGACCCAAATGCAAAATCAATTTCAGAGTTTGGGATCTGTTTTTTTAGAATGGGATATATTACCTGATTTAAAGTTTAAAACATCTTTAAATACGATTTATTCTTCTTCAAAATATAATCAATTTGTGCCAAGTACCGTTGGTACATCAACAGCAAATGTTCCGCCTATAGCTGGTACTGGTAGATCTTCTAATTCTAGGTCTGAAACATTTGACTGGTTAATTGAGAATACATTAAATTATAATAAAAATTTAGGCAAACATCGCTTTAATGCAGTTGTGGGATATACCACCCAACGTAGTAGTACGAGTGGTTTAAATTTAAATGCATCTCCTTATTCAAATGATTTAATACAAACGATCAATGCGGCTCAAGCTATTAGTTCATGGGGCGAAAATGCGCAGGAATGGAGTTTGATTTCCTATTTGGGTCGGGCTAATTATTCATTTGCTGATAAATATTTAGTGACAGCAACTCTTAGAACAGATGGATCCTCAAGGTTTGGACTTAAAAATAGGTATGCCGCCTTCCCTTCCTTTGGTGTAGCATGGCGCATTTCTGAGGAGGCATTTTTAAAGGATAGTAAAATTATATCGAGTTTAAAATGGAGGGCTAGTTTAGGTAAAAGTGGAAACAACAATATTGGAAACTATTCTTCTTTAGCTGCTATAAACCCTGGTTCCTATATTTTTGGAAGTAACCAGGTTTCTGCTTCATTCGTTGGTATTTCCAATCCTTTCTTAACTTGGGAGGAATCAGATCAGTTTGATACAGGTTTGGATATTGAATTGTTTGATAATCGTGTTAGCTTAATTTTAGACTATTATAATCGGGAAAGTGCTAATATGTTGTTAAATGATGTCATTCCTGCCATTACAGGATTTAATTCTCAAATTGTTAATAAAGGAACCGTTCGGAATAGGGGTGTTGAGATTTCCTTGAGCGCAAGCCCTATTCAAGGTAAATTCAACTGGGATTTTAATTTTAATATTGCTGTTAACCGAAATTTGGTTCTGTCATTAAATCAAAATGGAGATCGCGTCTTATCTGGAAATAACGATGGAAATCCTACACACGTGACCGTTGTAGGCAAACCGATTGGTCAATTTTTTGGATTTGTGATGGAGGGAGTATATTCCGCAGCAGACATTGCAAATCCTGCTATTATTAAGACAGCGCAAGTGTATGAAGGCAATCCTAAATATAAAGATATAAATGGCGATGGTGTCATCAGTGACTTTCTTGATTACACGATGCTAGGGAGTCCGCATCCAGATTTTATTTTTGGATTCTCTAATAACTTTTCATACAAAAACTTTTCATTAGGTGTCATTCTTAACGGTCAGTATGGTGGCCAAGTAATG
>CAIZMB010000172.1 GCA_903933935.1 uncultured Cytophagaceae bacterium | reverse complement strand
TGAAAAAAGAAGGAGATACAATTAAGTCTGGTGACATCATAGCTGAAGTTGAAACCGATAAGGCCACGATGGAACTTGAGAATTATGAGGATGGAACACTGCTTTACATTGGGATAAAAGCAGGTGAAGCGGCTCCTGTAGATGGCATTATAGCAATAGTGGGAACAAAAGGGGAAGATTATTCAAGTCTTTTAACTGAACCAAAAGCTGTTGTAGCTAATGAAGTGGTTGAAAAAGTGATCGAGGTTATTCCAAATCAACCTGCGATTGATCTCAGTAGTATAAAAGCAAAGGCAGTAAGAATGCCCAAGATGAGTGATACGATGATTGAAGGTGTCATCGCAAAATGGTTGAAAAAAGAAGGAGATAAAGTTAAAAGCGGAGATATAATTGCCGAAGTGGAAACCGATAAAGCCACGATGGAATTAGAAAATTATGAAGAAGGAACCCTATTGTATATCGGGGCACAAGAAGGAAAAGGAGTTGTTGTAGATGGAATAATTGCAATCGTAGGTGAACCAGGAGCTGATTTCAAGAAAATATTGGATGCTGAAAATGTGGTTAAAGTGGACGCACCTGCGGTCGTACAAGCCAGTGCACCGGCTCCTGTCAAGGTAGTTGAAGAAGTTAAACCACAAGAAACAGTTCAATCAAACCAACAAACTGCTTCCAATGTAGAAATTAAGTCTTCTCCATTAGCGCGTTCGTTAGCTAAGGAAAAAGGATATAATTTATCATGGATTCAGGGGACTGGAGAAGGTGGAAGGATCACTAAATCTGATGTGGAAAATTACAATCCTAATCAAGGTGGTTCAAAAACAAGTCATTTTACAGGTGGAACTGAAAGTTTTGAAGATATTCCAAATAGTCAAATGCGAAAAACTATCGCGAGAAGGCTGTCTGAATCAAAATTCAGTGCTCCTGAATTCTACCTTACCATGGAAATCAATATGGATAAGGCCATAGAAGCAAGAGTTAGCATGAATGAAGTTTTTCCTGTAAAAATTTCATTTAATGATTTAGTGATTAAAGCTGCGGCTATAGCTTTAGTGAAACATCCAAAAGTAAATTCCTATTGGATGGAAGATCGAATTAGGGTTAATAAACATGTACATATAGGTATGGCAGTAGCGGTAGAAGATGGATTACTTGTACCTGTGATTCGATTTGCGAATGAAAAATCAATCGCTGAAATATCTTCTGAGGCTAAAGACTTAGGTGGAAAAGCTAAATCAAAGCAATTGCAACCTAAAGATTGGGAGGGAAATACATTTACAGTTAGTAATTTAGGTATGTTTGGAATAGATCAATTCACATCTATTATTAATTCTCCTGAATCATGCATTTTAGCAGTGGGCGGAATTAAAGAAACTGTTGGTGTGAAAAACGGTCAGTTTTATGCTACAAACATCATGAAATTAACCCTAACATGTGATCATCGTGTAGTTGATGGAGCTACAGGAGCTGCTTTTCTGCAAACCTTGAAGCAATATTTAGAGGATCCAATAAAAATGTTTTTATAACACCTGATTAATTGGCAAGCCTCGAAAAAATCGGGGCTTGACTATTTAAAACAAGCATGAGTATGAGCACAGAAAATATTAGAATAGCCATTCAAAAATCAGGTCGATTAAGCGAAGATTCATTAAAGTTATTCAAAGAGTGTGGAATTAAATTTGAAGCCCATGGATCTAAATTAAGATCTGTATCAAGTAATTTCCCCATTGAGTTCTTGTTCCTAAGAGACGATGATATTCCAGGATACGTGGAAGATGGAGTGGCTGATTTAGGAGTCATTGGCCTAAATGTGCTTATGGAACAAAAGCGAAAAGTTGATATTGTTAAAGAATTAGGTTTTTCAAAGTGTCGTTTATCTTTGGCCATTCCAAGAAATGAAGTATATACTGATTTAACTTATTTCAATGGAAAGAGTATTGCCACCTCCTACCCTAACCTAACGGATGCATTTTTAAAAGCAAATGGCGTAAAAGCGGAAACTCATGAGATTTCTGGCTCTGTAGAAATTGCCCCAAGTATTGGCTTGGCAGAAGGTATTTGTGATATTGTATCAACGGGCGGAACTTTACTAAGCAATGGCTTAAAAGAAGTGGCTGAAGTATTTCAAAGCCAAGCAGTTTTGATTTCAAACAAACAATTAAACAAAACAAAAAAAGAATTATTAGATAAAATAATATTCAGGATTGATGCAGTTCAAAAAGGACAAAATGCAAAGTATGTCGTTTTAAATGCCAAAGAAGAAAATATAGCTGAAATTATTGCATTACTACCTGGAATGCGCTCACCATCTGTGGTCCCATTAGCTGAAAAGGGATGGTTTTCTCTACACTCGGTGATTTCAGAAAATGATTTTTGGGAAATCATTGAGTCCCTAAGAGTAGCGGGTGCTGAAGGTATTTTGGTATTACCGATTGAAAAAATGATTTTATAATGATTCAGGTAATTAAATTTCCTTCTCGGTCTGATTATTCGGAATTGTGCGCAAGGCCTCAAATAGAGTCATCCAAAATTAACAGTTTAATCGAGTCCATATTTAATAAGGTTAATTCAGATAAAGATGAGGCACTTATAAGTCTGACTTATGAATTTGAAAAAAGAAAAATAGATTCCATTCTTTACACTGAAAAAGAAATAGATGCCTATTCTGAAGCAACAGATGAAAATTTAAAAAAAGCGATACAGATATCCTTTGATAATATTTGGAAGTTTCACGAGGCTCAAAAATTAGTTGAAAATAGAATAGAAACAAGTCCCGGGGTGGTTTGTTGGCAAAAGTCAAGTCCCATAGAAAAAGTTGGAATTTATATTCCTGGAGGTACAGCACCCTTATTTTCAACCATTTTAATGCTGGCAATACCCGCTAAAATAGCTGGTTGTTCTGAGATTGTATTATGTACCCCAGGCATTCATCCAGCTATTTTTTATACAGCTAAATTATGTGGAATAACCAAAATGTGTAAAATAGGTGGTGCTCAAGCCATTGCTGCATTGGCTTTAGGAACACCATCCATTCCCAAAGTGTATAAAATATTTGGTCCAGGTAATCAATATGTTACAGCGGCTAAAATGCATGCCAATTCAATGGGCGTAGCTATAGATATGCCTGCTGGTCCTTCAGAAGTCGCTATTTATGCAGATGATACTTCAAATGCCCGTTATGTGGCCTCTGATTTGTTGTCCCAAGCGGAACATGGAATCGACTCACAAGTATTTCTAGTATCTACTTCTGAAAAATTAATAGATGAAACTATTCAGGAGTTAGAACGCCAATTAATAGAACTACCTAGAAAAGATTTAGCTAAAGAGGCTATTTTAAATTCTAAATTCATATTGGTTAATCATTCGGACGATGCCATTGATTTACTAAATGAATATGCAGCTGAACACTTAATATTGGCTTGTGATGATCCCGAAAAAATATCAGATAAGATAATTAATGCTGGGTCGATATTCTTAGGACACTTTACTCCGGAATCAGCTGGTGATTATTCATCAGGAACCAATCATACATTACCAACCAATGGACATGCAAGGGCATATTCTGGGGTTAATTTGGATAGTTTTTGTAAAAAAATTACGTTACAATCGATTAGTAAAAGTGGATTGGAGATCCTGAGCGAGAGCATCATACCTATGGCTGAAGCAGAATCGCTACAAGCACATGCAAATGCAGTAAAAGTCCGATTAAACAATGGATTATAAAAAATACATACTACCACATATTTGGAATTTAAAACCTTATTCATCCGCTAGAGATGAGTTTAAAGGTAACGAAGGTATATTTTTAGATGCCAATGAAAATCCAATTGGATCAGGTTTAGAGGAAGACTTTAATCGGTATCCAGATCCATTGCAATGGCAGATAAAAAGTCAAATAGCTACAATCAAAAAATGTGAGCTTGATGAAATATTTCTAGGAAATGGTTCTGATGAGGCGATAGATTTATTGATCAGAATGACTTGCACATCAAATGATAGTTCCATAATCATATGCCCTCCCACGTATGGAATGTATGAAGTAAGCGCAGCTATTAATAATGTGCCATTGATTAAAGTTAATTTAACCTCAGAATATCAATTAAATATAAATTCAATCCTAAAAACGATTGATTCAACCACTCGATTACTATTTATATGCTCAC
>CAIZMB010000171.1 GCA_903933935.1 uncultured Cytophagaceae bacterium | reverse complement strand
TAGCAGGAGTGGTAGCACGAGAGGGGTTTTCGATCGGAATTCAGCTTCTTTTAAATTTAAACGATACAAGAAATAGGACGAATGATCAAATCATTACTGACTATCCATACAGTGCCTTTGTTCTTGATTCTTATTAACGTTCATGGACCTACAGATTTTTCTCTATCCACTCCGTCGGAGTCATTTTGTATTCAGCTTTAAAGGCTGCGTAAAAAGCTGATTTGGTTTTAAATCCCGACTGCGTTGCAATACCTTCAATCGACATCTCTAAATGTTTTTGATCTTTAAACATTTGCACGGCATATTTTACTCTGAGATCATTCCGATATTTTGGGAAAGGAATGTTGATCTGTTTATTGAAACTATTCGAAACACGCAAGTGTGGAATATTCAACTCTCGCGACACATCATGAACTGAAAAGTTTGATTTTAAATACGGTTTCTTCTTATCCATGTACTGAATGATGCGATCCAGATCTGTCGATTTTTCAGGATTTTCCATTTTTTCGTCTAAAGCGATGCGCGAAATTGAAACCCATATTTCTTTGACCTTCTCCCAAAGTGAAGTTGATTTACTGGTGTAACCATATAACCACGAGGGAAATAGAATAAATGATAGGGGTAAAAATAAAGTAGATAAATACATGATATCAAAACTGATGGTAGAGTCCTGAAATGACAGATCAAATGTCTTAGGTGATTTTAACGTTGCAAATAGAATTTGCAAAAACACGGGTAACATCATTAAAAATATAATCCACTTTAACCGCACAATTATTCTTGAAACTTTTAACTTAATTGAATTCTTTTTTTTCTGTTGATATACATAGATAAATGAATAGATAATAAATGTCCAATTATGCAGCGGCGCGATGATCATCTGAAAATTATAATCAAAAAGCCATGTTCCACCGGGTAGTTTAACGTCTGAATGGTTATTATTCTGCATTAATTTGGCAAATTGATCTTTTGCCTCAAAGTCAAGAAAGTAATAGGAAAATGTATTAATAAAAAATATACTAACAGGAATCAGGTATAGCCAAAACCATTTTTCGAATACGAATTTACCTTGAATGAGACTTTTAAAATACAAGAAGAGTAATGGTCCTATCAATATGACCACTGGATCAAAATGGACGAGTAATACAGCCAATACTCGACTCTCAATGGGCTGATTTAGTAATAACATGATGGTATGACGCATATTTGCCAATAAAATCAAGCTGATCATGTAAATGATTGCCTTATTTTGACGCCATTTGTAAATGAACAGCAACATACAGATGATCAGATTTAAGAATACGGACGTTAATACCATATGTTAATAAATGTTTAATAGACTCAAGTTTTATTTTCAATAAAATCAAACTCAGTGGTTTTTTCTTTATGTTTTCGTTAACCTGTTGGCCAAGGTTTATAAATTTTTAGCAATCCACTCGGTTGGCGTCACTTGATATACCGCCCGAAAGGCTAGGTAAAATGATGATTTGCTCTTAAAGCCACATAGATCTGATATGCCTTCAATCGACATTTGATGATGCTTTTTTTCTTTAAATAATTGAATGGCATATTCTACGCGTTTTTGATTTCGGAATTCTGGAAATGAAACTTTCATTTCCTTATTTAGACAATTTGAAACTTGTAGATACGGAATATTTAGTTCGCTGGATATGCTATGTAATGAAAAAGATGGATTAATGTAAGGTTTTTGCTTATCGATGTATGTGATGATACGGTCTATATCCGTTGACTTTTCAAATTCCACAGGAACTTCCTTATATATCCCTTTGAAATTGCTGTTCAATATTTCTTTTATTTTCAGATATATCGATGTGCTTTGATTCTGTCCATAAATTAATTGAGGAAAGAACAAGAAACTAATAGGAGGAATAAGTGTAAATAGATATAAGAAATCCGAATTGATATTTTTGGAAACCTTTAAACTGATTTCGAATTTTTCATTTGTAATATAGGAAGCGATTAAAACAAATAATAGCACTGGAACTACCGTGATTAGCATGATCGAAATAATTGATTTTATATATCGGTCCACATTTGCCTTGATTTTTAGGGCCTTTTTTGCCTTGAATATATAATAGAAAGAGTAAACCATAAAGGCTAGATTGTAGGTTGCAACCATTCTCACTTGAATTTTAAAACTAAAAAACAACGTATGCTGCATGGGAAAATCGCGCTTGTACGTGTGATTAATAGTGGATAAGATCATGTTTTGTTTTTCAGAAAATGTTAATTG
>CAIZMB010000170.1 GCA_903933935.1 uncultured Cytophagaceae bacterium | reverse complement strand
AGGAGTAATTTTAATTCCAAAAATTTACGACATTTACTTTTAACTTTTCAATAAAAAGAATAATTAATACTCATAATGTATGTAGTTTTAATTCTCAATACAGCTAGAAAAACCCCTTAAAAATGAAATTCATTAAACACGTCCCGGCCGCTATCTTAGCCTTTTTATTCTTATTTGGTGGCATCAATTTCTTTTTTCCTCTGGCTCCTATGCCCAAAATGACTGGAAACCAACTAGCATTTTTTAACCTATTTGGGCCAACAGGCTATATGGCTGTCATTAAGGTATTGGAAATTATAGGAGGTGCCTTAATCATCATGCCGACAAAACGAGCTTTAGGGACGCTCATTTTAGCTCCAATATCCGTTAATATCCTGCTTTTCGAAATTTGCCTGGCTAATACTCCTGGCATTGGGATTTTACTTATCGCATTGATCGGCCTTGTGGTCTACCAAGAAAAACAGAAATTTTTGGCATTGGTATAAAGCCTGAAAAGGCATTAATAAGCTAACCTAGCAAAAACTTTTTGAATCCTTCAAAATCCGTCCCCAACAGGATGGATTTTTTTTGCTTGTTCAGCAACTCAGATAGTCGCAAGGGAACAGGAACTTTTCCGCCGATCACCGCCTCGACAGTTGGCAAAAATTTAGCATAATGTGCGGTCGATAAAACCACTCCGGTCACCGCATCGCCACACTCTTTTTTATATTGCAATAGCCCATCATAACCCACCGCTGTGTGCGGACACATGATGTAACCTGTTTTTTCATATACCTCCGACATCCTCTTTTTCGTTTGAACATCATCCGTAAAATAGCCTTTAACCACCTGCTTTATTTCGTCCAAAACTCCCCCGGAAAGAATTTGCATCCGCACAAAATTGGAAGGACTTCCAACATCCATGGCATTGGATATCGTCTCTACACTAGGTTCCGGATGATACACACCGGTCGACAAATAATCAGGAACCGGATGGTTTTCATTGCACGCCGCAACAAACGCTTTGACCGGTAAACCCATTTGGTATGCCATCAAACCCGCACTCAAATTTCCAAAATTACCCGAAGGCACACTGAACACCAAAGGATCCAATAATCCTTTTCTTTTCGCCTCCGCATAGGCCGCAAAATAATAAAACGACTGAGGAATTAACCGCGCGATATTAATCGAATTAGCTGAAGCCAAATTAAACTTGGCCAGCAAATCCGCATCCAAAAAGGCTTGTTTAACTAATCGTTGGCAATCATCAAAAGTCCCCTCAATCTCCAAAGCCTCCACATTTCCCCCCAAAGTCGTCAATTGCATTTCCTGGATGTCCGAAACTTTTCCCGATGGATACAATATAGTCACCGATATCCCAGGCGTATTAAAAAAGCCTTGAGCCACCGCACCCCCCGTATCCCCTGAAGTCGCTACTAAAATCCGTATTTCCCTCTGATGTTTGACCAAATAATGCGACATGACTGCCGCCATAAATCGGGCACCAAAATCCTTAAAGGCCATCGACGGACCATGAAATAATTCCAAAATTTCCACTCCTGGCTCCAATGAAAATAAGGGCGCCTCAAAGTTCATCGAACTCGCAATAATCGACTTTATTTCCGCTTCACTTAAATCATCTCCCAATAAATTAGTACATACCGCCTCCGCAATTTCCACCAAGGATAAATCCTGAATGGTTTCAAAAAACGAATCCGGCAAACGCTTAATTTCAGTAGGCATATACAGCCCATTATCCGGAGGTAAACCTCTGAAAATGGCTTCCTCGAAAGATACATTGGGACTCGACTTTTGCGTACTGTAAAGAATCATATTTTTAAAATGCCCATCAAGAGCTAAAATCAACGTTTTTTATTAACCAATCGCTCCCCTTCTAATTCAGGTAAGACATCGTATCGGTCCATTTCTAAACAAAAAGCGATGTCTTTTTCGATGCCTAAACCTAATAGTCTTTTGACGTGTGAGGAGTTTTTTACGGCGGTCAACATATCTTTTGAGGCGACATTGAAATTTTTCCAAGCCATTAAAGCAGCGTCATCGGCTACCTCGTAGACACCGGTCAATTGGTCTATCAGGGCGCCCGCAAACAAAGTATCTTCTAAATTTGGTTTGCCTTTCCAACCCGCACAAACGACCAAAGCGTCTCCTTGCCATTTTTTAACCGCCTCCGTAATGCTGGACAAATTTAAAAAAGCACCCACATATACCTTCGGAGCTTCGGCAGACCGACGAATCGCCACCGTTCCGTTGGTTGTCGTCACACAAATTTTCGCACCTTTTACCTTCGTCGCTTGATACGAAAAAGGCGAATTATCAAAGTCAAAACCTTCCGGTGTAATGCCATTGCGTTCAGCCGAAATTAAATATCCGCGATCGCG
This sequence comes from uncultured Cytophagaceae bacterium, assembly GCA_903933935.1. GTDB lineage: Bacteria > Bacteroidota > Bacteroidia > Cytophagales > Spirosomataceae > Aquirufa. Next base: position 25,216 of record CAIZMB010000170.1, on the reverse strand, counting down.
AAACGATTGGCATAATTCAATCTGCTCCACCGGAACAATTTCTGCCGCTCCATGCGCAAAAGCCGTCACCATGCAAGAAGTTGCCCTAAAAATATCCACCACCACGACACATTTATCCGACAAATCATATAAATGAATTAAATCCGGCGAGAAGCATACATCTATTTTACGCATCTTAAATGAAAGGCATTTTAACGATTTGAGCTTTTAATGATTTGTCACGGATGGAGATAAAAATCTCGGTGCCAACCGCACTTTGGGATGTCTCTACGTATCCCATTCCTATTCCTTTCGACAAATTGGGAGATTGTGTCCCTGAAGTTACTTCACCAATCGCCTCACCCGCCGCGTTCAAAATGGGATAATGTTGGCGTGGAATCCCACGATCAATCATCTCAAAACCCACTAATTTTTTCTTAGGTCCAGCCGCTTTAATCGCCGCATGGAAATCCTTCATGATGAAATCCTTGTTAAACGAGGTAATCCACCCTAATCCCGCCTCAATCGGCGAAGTCGTATCATCAATGTCATGGCCATATAAACAATAACACATTTCCGTTCTCAAGGTATCCCTCGCGCCCAAACCAACCGGTTGAATTCCAACCGATTCCCCCGCATTAAAAATGGCATTCCACATCGCTAGGGCATTTTTATTCTCCACATATATCTCAAAACCTCCCGCTCCCGTATACCCAGTATTTGAAATAATCACATCGGAAAACCCAGCCATATTACCTATTTTAAACGTATAATAAGGCATTTCAGATAAATTAACATCGGTTAATTTCTGCAAAACGGGAAGTGCGTTTGGCCCCTGAACTGCAAATAAACTAAAGTCGGCGGATCGATTTGTCATTTCAACTCCAAAGGTGTTATGAGACGAAATCCAGTTCCAATCTTTCTCAATATTAGACGCATTAACCACCAAATAATATTCGTGGGCATTCACCCGATATACCAATAAATCATCCACAATACCCCCTGTGGCATTAGGCAAACAGCTGTATTGCACTTTGCCATCCGTTAATTTAGACGCATCATTCGAACAGACATATTGAATTAAATCCAGCGCTTTTTCTCCCTTCAATAAAAATTCCCCCATGTGACTCACGTCAAACACTCCCACATTATTGCGCACACAAACATGCTCCTCAATTAAATTGGTGTATAAAACCGGCATATTAAATCCAGCAAAAGGGACCATTTTAGCTCCCAAACCTACATGCGTGTCATTTAAATGCACAAATTGCAAAGCATTTTCTTCCATATTATTCTCTATATAAAACTTGTAATAGTGTTTGCCCTACCGCCTTTAACGTGGACTTGTCGATGGTACTCAAATTATCTTGATGCGTGTGATGGAAAGATCCAAAATCAAAACCACCATTCACCGGCCTTATATCGATGATGTCAATCATCTGAATTTTCCCTACTTCATTCACCGCCGTATGGTCGTCCGTTATTCCAAAAGCGTCTTCGTCGATGAACATATTTCCGTATCCTAAATCAGCAGCCGTCGCCCAAATCGAGCGCACAATTCCGGGTGCATATTGCATGGAAGATCCTTCATGTGGAAATTTCGCCCCTCTAGCCCCCACCATATCCAATAAAATTCCATAATAAGGACGGTAGTTTTCTGGGATGATGTTCGTGGCCCAGTGTTGAGATCCTAGGGCCCAACTGGTCGTCGACGGGTTTCCCGTGAAATCATGAGGCTCGCCATGATCTTCTAAATCAAAGAAAATTAGGTCCACGCCGACCGTTGGCTTTTTGGTGGTTTCCGATAAAAGTCTCGCGATTTCCAACATAACCCCTACGCCACTCCCACCATCATTTGCCGCGTCAATTGGCTTATTTTTATCCACCGAATCTTTGTCGGCGATACTTCTGGCATCCCAATGCGCCCCCAATAAAATCCGCTTCTGTATTTGCGGCTGGTATTGCGCCATGATATTATAGCCCTTCATTTTATATCCATCGTAACGGAAGGAGGTAAATTCTTGGATTTTGACTTGCCAACCGTAGCCCTTTAATTTTTCAACAATCCAATCTTTGCATTTGATTTGTGCAGGAGAATTAGGGATTCGAGGACCGAAACCTACTTGCTTCGCGATGTGTGCGTAGGCTGAATCGGAATTAAATACGGGAGTTTCAACGATGACTGCCGTAGATTCTACGTTCGATTCTTGGCTTTTCGTGCTTTTATACCAAAGGAAAACTCCACTGAGAATAAAAAGAACCAACAAAAATAATGCGATGCGAGAACGATTCATTTTACAAAGATAAGGGCTTGGAATTAAGAATTCCTATTTGATATTCGTACCTTGCAGGCTAATTACAAATAAATCATGGGCATTAACCCAAAACAAGAAAAATTTTTAAAAGAAATTCAAGCAGAGATACTCGAATTTTTTGAACTCAACGATTATCGATCGTACTCGGTCAACCAAATTCACAAAGCATTTGCGATTCGCGACCGAAAGACCAAGGAATTTTATTCCGACGCCGTACATAATTTAGCACAAGAAAACAGGATCATTCGCCAGTCGGATGGCAACTATAGATTTGACAATGAATCATTCCAAGTAAAAGGTCGCGTAGACCACGTAAATTCACGTTTTGCCTTCATCGTAACGGAAGGAGAAGGAAAGGATATTTGGGTCTCGACGGCCGATTTAATGTTTGCCAAAGATGGAGATACCGTACTTGTCCAAGCACGCAGGCCTTCTGAAAAAAAGAAAAATGACCGCCCGGAAGGAGAGGTCGTTGAGATTTTAGAAAGACGTTCGCCTGAGCTAGTCGGCGTAATCCAAGTCACTCCGCACTATGCCTTTTTAATTCCCGATTCAAAAAAAATATACGAAGATATCTACGTGCCTCGCACGGAAACGATGGCGGCTAATCACCTAGACAAAGTGATCGTCGAGGTGACTCGTTGGGCTTCAGCCGGAAAAAAAGCGGAAGGCCGAGTGATCAAAGTCTTAGGAAAAGCCGGTGAAAATGACACTGAAATGCACTCCATTTTGGCGGAATTTGGGCTTCCTTATGATTTCCCAGAAGAGGTGGAATTGGCTGCTGAGGCGATACCAACCACCATCTCAAAAGACGAAATTAAAAAGAGAAAAGATTACAGAAAAGTATTGACTTTTACCATAGATCCGGTGGATGCCAAAGATTTTGACGATGCGATTAGCTATCAAATTTTGGCTAATGGACATACGGAAATCGGCGTTCATATTGCCGATGTTTCGCATTATGTGAAACCTGGAAGTGTTTTAGACCAAGAGGCTTACCGACGTGCGACATCTGTTTATTTGGTGGATCGCGTGGTTCCGATGTTGCCCGAAAAACTTTCCAATGGCCTTTGTTCGTTGAGACCCAATGAAGACAAATGTACTTTTTCGGCCATTTTCGAATTAGACAAAAAAGGGAAGATTGTTAAGGAATGGTTTGGAAGAACATTAATCCATTCAGATCGTAGGTTTGCCTACGAAGATGCTCAAGTTTTAATTGAACATGAAGGCCCTTCAGAAGATTCGTATGAGCCCGTCATCAAAGATTTAAATCGGATTGCGAAAACGTTTAGAGACGCTCGATTTAAACATGGATCGGTCAATTTCGATACGACAGAGCTTCGGTTTTTGTTGGACGAAGACGGAAAACCCATTGCCGTATATCCTCGCGAACGCAAAGATGCGCATAAATTAATTGAGGAATTTATGTTGTTGGCCAACAAAAAAGTGGCTGAATATGTACATGAATTAAAGCAAACGGATCCGCGAAATACCATGGTATATCGGATTCACGAGGCGCCTGACCCAGAAAAACTTAGGGTATTTTCTTCTTTTGCGAAGAAATTTGGGTACCAAGTAACCACCGAACCGAAGCAAGTAAGTCAATCGTTTAATGCGTTGATGGAAAATATTCAGGGAAAAGCGGAGGAAAATGTATTGCAAAGTTTGGCGGTTCGGACTATGTCGAAGGCTCGATATAGCACCGATGCGATTGGACATTTTGGCCTTGCATTTCCATTTTATTCACACTTTACAAGTCCTATTCGTCGCTATCCGGATGTCATGACGCATCGATTATTGCAACATTATTTAGATGGAGGCGATACCAAAGATCGCTCGCCGATCGAGATTCAGTGTAAGCATTCCTCAGATCGTGAGAAGTTGGCCTCCGAAGCTGAACGTGCTTCCATTAAATACAAGCAAGTGGAGTTCATGAGTTTACAAGAACCACAGGTTTTTGACGGAATCATTACTGGGGTAACGGAATTTGGGATCTTTGTGGAGATTGGGGAAACTTCGTGCGAGGGACTTGTGCGGATGGTTGACCTAAACGATGATTTTTACGATTTAGATAAGGAAAATTATAGGATTGTTGGCAAGTCCAATGGCCGTGTATTTACTTTTGGTGATGCGGTAAAAGTGAAAGTGCGCGATACCAATTTGGCTAAAAGAACGATCGATTTAGAAATGGTGGGCATGCGTTCGGGAACAGGATATACCAATAATCGTTCTAGAAAAAGAGAAGCGCCTAGGGGAAATCGGGTCATTCCTAAAGGAAATGAGCGAAGGAGAAATACGGGAAGAAGGTAATTTAGGTAAGAGGTAATAGGTAATATTAACAGGAAAAATAATATGCTTATTTAGGATTCAATTCCAAAAATATTATGAATTTTTAGGAATTCAATCCTATTTAATGATTATTCGCCGAGTACAAAACGAGAAAGAGGCCCGTTTATTTAAAGGAAAAGCTATCTTACTTTTTGGCCCAAGACAAACGGGTAAATCCACCTTAATTCATGCCATTCTATCAGCGCAAGAAAAATCGTTTCTTTATCTAAACGTTGTCTTGGCCTGAAAAAAACAAAAAGCCCGACTAGTTGGTCGGGCTTTTCTATTAAAGTCTATTTGGGGGATTAATTCTTTGTAATAATCCACTTGAATTTAATCTTGAACCAATGGCCCAGGTCGAGAGGTTTGATATAAGTCGTACCAGTCTTGATGTTCCAGATCGATATTAAATGAATTCACAATATTGCGAATGCGCGATTCCTCTAATGTTCCGATTAAAGGAAGTGCGCCCAATTTAACGACCCAAGCAACCGCAATAGACTCGATGTTGCTATTGTATTTAGCCGCCATTTCCACTAATTTTTTACGTACTCGGAGTGCGATTTCGTCCGTTCCTTGTTCGATACGACCTCCAGCCAAAGGAGACACAGCCAATGGACGCATGTATTTTTGCTTAATGTAATCCAGCGCGCCATTATCCAAAGCCGAAGTTTGCAATAAATTTAAATCGATGTGATTGGAAACCACTGGAATATTTAAATAGGAAACGAGCAATTGATGTTGGTATACCGAAAAATTAGATACCCCAATATTTTTCACTTTCCCCGAACTTTTCAATTTTTCAAGCGCCAAAGCCGTTGATTCCAAATCCGACAAAGGATCCAATTGGTCCAATAAAAACACATCTAAATAATCGGTTTTTAAATTTCGCAAGGAATTCTCTACAGAATTAGAAATATGGTCAGCAGATGTGTTAACATGTTTAACCCGTATGTCGGGTCTTGCAGCATTGGGTAAACAAACGCCACATTTAGAAAACAAGATAATTTCTGAACGTCGCACAGATCCGGATGAAATGAGTTCGCCAAAGGTCTTTTCACAAGAATAATCCCCATATCGATCCGCATGGTCAAAGGTATTGATCCCTAATTCGAGGCATAATTGGACGATTTTCTCCATGGAAGCCACCTCATTTTCCCAGCGCCAAAAACCATAAATGGCCGGAGAAACTTTGGGCCCTGCATCGCTTAAATATACTTTTTCCATGTTCTAATTATTTAAAATTAATTTGGATGCCTCCAGTAAATCACGAACCACAAAAGTTGCATTCGTTTCTTCGCCTTCAGGGGCCAAACGTATCGTTCTAAGTCCAGCTCGCGTTCCAGCGATAATGTCGCGCTCGTGATCCCCGACCATAAAAGACTTTTCTAGGTCCACGTGATATTTAGCCGCCGCCTTCTCAATCAATAAAGACCCTGGTTTTCTGGTTAAAGAACGGCTATCAAAATTTTCATGATAAGGGCAAAAATATAAATCATCTAAAACGCCACCACACGCCTTTTGAATCGCTTCATGAATCGCATATACGTTCTTACGTTCATAAAGTCCTTTAGCAATACCACTTTGGTTCGTTATGACGATCAATAAATATCCAGCTTCTTTTAAGGCGATTAATGCCTCAGGGACCCCTTTTGGAATGATAAAATCTTCCATGCGGTAAACATAATCAACGCGGTCAACATTTAGAACACCGTCGCGATCCAAAAAAATGCACTTTTTTTTCATATATACTTAGGCAAACAAACGTGACCAAGGGATGCGGCTTAAAATTAATAAAAGACCGATTCCGTTAAAGATCAACGCATTTTTATGCTTAGCTGCATCAGCTATATTTTTCTTGTTTTTGGCATTTACGATCGTCGCTAAAACTACCGCAATCACGTTCACTGAAATATGCTCAACGGCAATTAAACGAGTCGCTGGATCTTTCATGGCCGCGCCAAAATCTGCAAAAGCTGCTGCTGTTACTGGGCTTAAGAAAAAATAAAGCACAAGGCCGATCAACAATTGAGTATGTAAAGAGATCATGAAAAACAATCCTGCTTTGCGATCTGCGTCAACAAAAGCGCCTCCGCTGGATAATCCGCGAATTGCGCGAACCAATAGATTTAAACCTAAAAGAAAGACAAGTACAAAAAGTACAATGTGAACATTTGTTACAATAGAATACATATCGTGTAAGTTTGATTTCCGCAAAGATACAAAAAGGGAGTGGAACGTGACCTTAATTACGTTTAATCCTCCAATTTTCTTTACCTTTGAGGCTTAAATTTCTTTATTTATGGCAGATCCCAGTAAGCTACACGCGATGATAAATGCACGTTGTCCTCATTGTCACGAAGGCCGACTTTTTAAATTTAAATGGTGGAATCTTTTAAATTTCGCTCAAATGCATGAAAATTGTCCCCATTGCGACCTGAGGTATGAAGTGGAACCCGGATTTTTTTATGGTGCCATGTACATTTCATACGCATTTACGGTAGGCATTATGTTAATTGGCGGAATCATCGTTTTCAATTTTTTCAACGACCCTCCGGCCATGGGTTATGTGGTGCCCATTACCCTATTTTCTTTGTTCATGGTCCCGTTCAATTTTAGGACGGCCCGCGTGATCTTCATTCATTTGTTTTCAGGAATTTCTTACGAACAAGATTCGATAAAAAGCTAATGAAAATACTCGATTATTACATTTTAAAAAAGTTTCTGAAGACCTATGTTTTCGCTGTTTTTTTAATTGTATTAATTGTCATGGTCATCGATTATACTGAAAAAATCGATGATTTCATTCGCAAGCAGGCTCCCATGCATGCCATTATTTTTGATTATTATTTGAATTTTATTCCCTATTGGGCCAACTACATTTCGCCGTTGATGGTGTTTATTGCCACCGTATTTTTTACGGCCAACTTAGCCGCGAAAACGGAAATAATAGCTATTCTGAGTTCTGGCGTGAGCTTTACTCGATTAATGAGGCCTTATTTAATTGGCTCCTCCATCATTGCCATCGGTACGTTTATTATGATTGGTTGGGTCGTCCCCAATGCCAATAAAATTCGGGTTCCATTCGAACATCAATACATCAATGGAACCTACTTTTTCGATAAGCGAGATGTGCATATCAAAATTGCCCCCGATGTATATGCCTATATTGAAAGTTACGACAACAATAGCAATACAGGTTATCGATTCAGTTTAGAACGAATATCCAACAATGAGATCAAAGAAAAATTAATGTCCGATCGGATTACGTGGGATACCATTCGCAAAAAATGGACGATTCATGATTACCGAATTAGGAATTTAATGCCGGGAAAAACAGGAATTATATCAGGTGTAAAAATTGACACGACCTTAAATTTATTTCCCAAAGACTTTCAAAATAAGCATTTATTACACGAAACTTTTACCTTGCCTGAACTCAATCGGCACATCGATTTAGTTCGTTCACGGGGAGCTGATGGCATAGAGGTCTTTTTAATTGAGAAATATTTACGCTTTGCCAATCCCATTTCCGTGATCATTTTAACAATCATCGGATTCTTAGTTTCGGCGCGTAAATCTCGGGGTGGCGTAGGATTTCAAATTGCCCTTGGATTTAGCTTAGCCTTTATTTACATTTTGTTTTTCATGATGAGTAAGGGAATCGCCGAAGGTGGGGGAATGCCACCGTTATTGGCAGTATGGCTTCCAAACATTGTTTTTGGCGCCGTAGGTGTCGGACTTTATTATACATTACCTCGATAAGATGAAAACGGCTCCTCGCTTATTGGACTATTTCAAAATTCATTTTATTGTCATTATTTATGCTTTCACCGCTATTTTGGGAAATGCGACTCAGGCAAATACGCTCACCATTGTCTTTGTGAGATGCGTGATCACGTCGATAAGCCTAGCATTAATTATCCGGTATAGTAAAAAAAGTTTTCAAGTAAGTAAATCCGTTTTGTGGGTGTGGGTTTTAAATGGGGTATTTGTCGCTTTGCATTGGTTGTTGTTTTTTGGCGCGGCAAAAGTTTCTACCGTGGCCATGTGTCTTGCAGGCTTATCTACGCAAACTTTTTGGACCTCATTGATTGAGCCTATCGCTAAGAAAGTTCGCATTTCGATGATTGAAGTATTTTTAGGCTTACTCGTGATCGCGGCCTTGGTGATTATCTTTTCGGTCGAACAAGCGCAGTGGCTCGGGTTGCTTATGGGCATCGCATCTGGATTTTTTGGTGCCCTATTTTCGGTGATTAATGGCCAATTCACTCATACGCACAACCCAAAATTAATCACCTTATATGAAATGATTGCAGCGGGAATCGTGACTGGACTGGTTTGGAGTTTTGGGGCATTTGATGGGCTTACTGGATATTTCCCGATAGGGCTCGACTGGCTCTGGATTGGAATTTTAGCGCTGGTTTGTACCGTGTATGCGTATACGGAAACCATCCATTTATATAAAGTTTTCTCTGTTTTCTCCATCAATTTAGTCATCACCTTGGAGCCTGTTTATGGAATGATTTTAGCGATTTATATTTTTGGTAGCAAGGAAATTATGCAACCAGGCTTTTACTATGGGACCATTTTACTGGTTCTAACCGTCATGGCACACCCATTTTTAAAAAAATCCAATAAATTGGCCTAAAAAAATCTATTTTCTCTTCCCCTTTGTCAAAAAGCTTTTTTAGCTTTACTAACTTTTGAAAAGTTAGTAAAGCTGGAAAAAGCTAATCACAAAAATTAAAAAGAAAGAAATAAAATTATAAATTACCTGTTCAATTTAAACCTATTCATTAAATGAAAAAGTACAACGTAGCCATTGTGGGCCTAGGTTTTGGGGCTGAATTTATCCCCATCTATTTAAAACATCCATTGGCTAATATGTATGCCATTTGCCAACGAAATGCTGAAAAACTTCAGTCCATTGGCGATGCATATGGAATCGAAAAGCGCTATACTGATTTTGAAGAATTGATTAAAGACCCGGCTGTTGACGTCGTTCATATAAACTCTCCCATTCATTTACATGCCGAGCAAACGCTTAAAGCTTTGTTGGCAGGAAAACATGTAGCCTGTACCGTTCCTATGGCTACGAGCGTAGAAGATTGCAAGGCCATCGTGGAGGCGTCCCGTAAAATGGGGAAAAAATACATGATGATGGAGACTGTGGTTTATTCCAGAGAGTTTTTGTACATTAAAGAGCTTTATGAAAAAGGGGAATTGGGTAAAGTGCAGTTTTTGAAAGCTTCGCACCAACAAGAAATGGATGGATGGCCTGATTACTGGCCAGGACTTCCTCCGATGCATTATGCCACCCATTGCGTGGGACCTGTGGCGGGATTGTTACGTTTAGAAGCGGAATATGTTTCTTGTTTTGGATCGGGAACCATTCGTGAAGAATTGATTTCCCATTATAATTCTCCCTTTGCCGTTGAGTCTGCCCATATCAAATTCAGAGATTCTGATTTAAGCGCAATGGTTTATCGCTCTTTATTTGACGTAGCAAGGCAATACCGTGAAAGTTTTGAAGTTTATGGGTCTAAAAAATCGGTGGAATGGCCTTTAATAGAAGGTGAAGAATTAATTGTTCACACCGCTAAAAAGCCAGAACCCGAAATTCCGGAAAAAGTAGCCACACCCGATTACGCTCATTATTTGCCAGAAGAAATTCAGCGATTTACCACCAAAGGCGTATATGATGAAGACGAAAATCAACATCTTTCCTTTACACAAGGAGGAGGCCACGGTGGATCACATCCACATTTAGTCAATGAATTTTTACAAGCTTTAGCCGCGGATCGTGACCCTTTCCCGAATGCTCCACAATCTGCGAATTGGACTTCAGTGGGTATATTAGCGCATGAATCTGCTTTACAAGGTGGAAAGATTATTGAAATACCAAAATTCTAAAAGCCGAAAAATGACGGCCAACAAAACCTATTTGAAATGAAAAAATTATTCATTGTATTGTTTTCAATTTGTTCGATCGTGACCACTTTGGCACAAAATGCTCCAAAAGGCAGAAGACTCCAACTCCTATTTTTAGGAGATAAAGGGCATCATAAGCCATTTGACAGGTACCCCTCGTTGCAGTCGGCGATCGGAGTTAAAGGGATGAACATCACTTATACCGATAACTTAAAGGACTTAAATGATGATTATCTAAACAAATTTGATGCCTTAATCATATTTGCCAATCAGGATTCCATTGCCGCACCTCAGGAAAAAGCCCTTTTAAAATATGTGGCTTCTGGACATGGATTAGTGGCCCTACATTGTGCTTCCTGGTGTTTTAGAAATTCTCCTGAATTTGTCAAAATGGTTGGGGGCCAATTTTGGCGCCATAAAATGGATTCCATTCGAATCAAAAATGAAATGCCAGGTCACCTGGCATTAAAAGATTTTCCAGGGATAAAGACCGTGGATGAAACTTATTTGCACAGTAAATTACAGCCGGACAATATCGTTTTGCAGTCTAGAATTCTTGGCCCAGAACAAGCAAAAGATAAGCCAGGTGCAAGCACAGAGCCATATACTTGGGTTCGTACTTATGGAAAAGGAAATGTTTTTTACACGGCTTACGGCCACGATGAAAGAACTTGGGACACGGAAGGATTCCAACAATTAGTCACTCAAGGTATTTTGTATGCGGTCGGTGAAGAAAAAAGAGCTTTGTTGGACCAATTAAAATTAGCGCCATTAGCCTATCGGGAAGCCAGACTGCCCAACTACGAAAAGCGGCCTGGTGTGCAATTGCAGCAATTGCCATTAAGCCCAGAGGAATCTGTAAAGTATATTCAAATCCCAGTGGATTTTAATCTACAAGTTTTTGCCTCTGAACCTAACGTCATGCATCCAATCGCTATGGCGTGGGATGAAAAAGGATTATTGTACGTATTGATTACCAAAGACTACCCGAATGAACGTAAGTCAAGCGGCGGAAGCGACTATATTTTACGTTGCGAAGACACGAATAACGATGGAAAAGCAGATAAATTTACCCGGTTTGCGGAAGGTTTAAGCATCCCAACGGGCATGGTTTTTGCCAATGGTGGATTAATTGTTTCTCAAGCGCCCCATATTTTATTCATCAAAGATACGAATGGAGATGGGGTTGCAGATCAGCAAAAAGTGTTAATCACCGGTTTTGGAACTGGCGATACGCATGCTGGACCGTCTAATTTGCATTATGGATTTGACAACTGGATTTGGGGTTGCGTCGGTTATTCAGGATATAAAGGAAAAGTGGGTGCTGATTCGTTGCAATTTGCTCAGGCTTTTTTCAGATTTAAACCCGATGGTTCCAAAATGGAACATATGACAACGACTTCTAATAATACTTGGGGTTTTGATTTTAACGAGGCGGGAGATGTATTTGGGTCGACGGCCAACAATGCGCATGGTTGGTACATGGCGATTCCACATCGCAATATTTGGAATGCGCCATTTAGCTTAAATGGAAGTAAGAATATCGACACACACAAAGACATGAAGACGATCACTAAAAAAGTGCGTCAGGTGGATGTTTTTGGAGGTTATACCGCTGCTGCTGGTCATAATTTTTATTCAGCCAGAGCTTTCCCTAAAAAATATTGGAATCAAATTGCCTTCGTTTCTGAGCCAACAGGCCATGTGGTACATCAAAATAGAACCGTTAAAACTGGATCTGATTTTAATGACCAAGAGGCATTTAATTTCTTAGCTGGTGCTGACGAATGGGTTTCGCCGGTTTTTGCACAGGTAGGACCCGATGGCGCTTTGTGGATTGCCGATTGGTACAGTTTCATCATCCAACATAATCCTACGCCTGTGGGCTGGAAAAATGGTCTAGGAAATGCTTATGACCATGATTTACGTGATTATACCCATGGTAGGATCTACCGAGTAGGCTATAATCAAGCGCCTGCTTATACGCCAGTAACCTTAAATTCTCCTGCCAGTTGCGTGGCAGCGCTAAGTAATTCCAATTTATTTTGGCGCTTGCAAGCCCAGCGATTATTGGTCGAAAGAGGCAATAAAGATGTAGTTCCAGCGCTTTTAAAGGTTTTAGCTACGGCTAAAACAGATGAAATTGGTTTAGCGGTAGGAGCCATTCATGCGCTTAGAACTTTAGAAGGACTAGGAGCTTTAGAAATGCCGGCCGTGAAAATTGCGTTAAAAAATGCTCTATCGCATACAAGTGGAGCCGTAAGAAAGCAGGCGGTACAGGTTTTACCTAGAACTGCTGAGATGGCCAAATTATTGTTAGATAAGAAATTACTAGCCGATAAGGACACGCTTGTGGTCTTAAATACCGTTTTGGCATTTATTGAAATGCCTAATTCGCCGGAAGTCGAAAAAGCGATGTTAGCCAAAATTTCTGCCGAACAAAGCGTGAAAGACCGCTGGCTTCCAGAGGCCTATTCAGCTTATATGATGGGTCATATGGGTTCGAGAAGAACATCCTTTATTGAATCTGAAGGCTCAAAAAAGATTCCTGTGGTCGCAGAATCATTGGGAAAAAATCTAGTCAATCCTACGACGGAAGGATCCGCTTCTGGAATAGATTTAGTCGTTCAAGAAGTTCAAATCAAAGGGGGTAATTTCAGACTTAGGGAAGGTTTACCTTTCACCGTTCGTGTGAAAAATAGAGGAACTGTTGCCCTTCCAAAGGGTACTCCGCTGCCATTAAGCATTAAAATTGAAGGCATGGGAAGTCGGATCGATTATGAATCCTATACGTTTGTAGATGGTGTTGCTCCTGGAGAAACCGTATCTGTGACTAAAAATAATAATGGTCCATGGGTCGGAAATTTTGGTTGGACTCCTGAAACTGCGGGTAAATACATCATGGAAATTCAATTAGATCGCTCAGCGGTTTTAGGTGAAAAAGAACGGTCAAATAACATTTACCGTAAGGCGATTGATGTATCACAATCTGCTGGATTAAACGTATTAATGGTCGAAAAATTATTCCGTGCCGGTTCTGTTTCATGGTCGGCCGACGAAGTGGTGTCACATCTCCAAAAGATGAAAGAAACCTCTTCACCTGCCTTTGGTGCCGCATTAAAAGGAGCTTCTGCAACTTGGAATGTTAAAAGATCCGTTAATTTATTAGACGAGTCCAAAGCCTATTTAACTAGCTTGCCGTCAAAAGTTCGCACGGTCGATTTGGAATATTTAAATCGCTTGGCGATGGCTTGGAAACTAGAAATTCCTGCTTTAAAAGTAGCTGGCGATGTAGTCACGCGGGTATTAAAAACCGTGCCGGAAGCCATGAAATATGATCAAAAAGAATTCACTGTACCTGCAGGATCAACGGTTGAATTGATTTTTGAAAATACGGATGCGATGCCACATAACTGGGTGTTGGGGGCATTAAAAAGTGAAGAGAAAATAGGATTAGCGGCGGACAAAATGATTACTGCATCTGACGGAGTGGCCAAAAACTACATTCCTTCGTTGCCAGAAATTTTAGCTTATACGCCATTGGTTGAGCCAAATGGCCGAGTGAAAGTAGTCTTTAAGGCGCCAACCGTTCCTGGAAATTATCCATTCTTGTGTACATTCCCGGGTCACTGGAGAATTATGAATGGGATTATGAAAGTTGAGTAATTCTGTGTGAATGGCAAATGTTTTTCAAAGCATTTGCCATTCATCCATTAATTTTTTGCCTAGCTTTGCCGAATGAAATTTGAAATAAGTCATACGGATCCAAGCTCAAAAGCACGCGCAGGGGAAATAACAACTGATCATGGGACTATCCAAACGCCCATTTTCATGCCGGTAGGAACCGCCGGTACGGTGAAAGCCGTTCATATTTCAGAATTAAGCAAGCCGATAAATGCCCAAATAATTTTGGGAAATACCTATCATTTATACCTTCGTCCGGGCTTAGAAATCATTGAAGCGGCAGGTGGCCTGCATCGTTTCAACGGTTGGGATAAGCCTATTTTGACCGATTCGGGGGGATATCAGGTGTATTCATTGGCCGGAACTGGAAGAAAAATTGTCGAGGAAGGGGTAAAATTCAAATCTCACATTGACGGCAGCACTCATTTTTTTAGCCCCGAATATGTAATGGACATTCAGCGCACGATCGGCGCAGATATCATCATGGCCTTTGATGAGTGCACCCCATATCCGTGTACGTATGAATATGCGAGAAACTCAATGGACATGACGCACCGTTGGTTAGATCGTTGCATTGCGCGTTTTAACGAAACTAGTCCAAAATACGGGTACCAACAAGCCCTTTTCCCCATTGTTCAGGGAAGTGTATATTCAGATTTACGCAAAGTATCTGCTGAATATATTGCCTCAAAAAACGCATTTGGCAATGCCATTGGCGGCCTTTCCGTGGGTGAACCTGTCGAGGATATGTACAAAATGGCAGATGAAGTAACTGATATTTTACCAATAGATAAACCCAGGTATTTAATGGGTGTGGGAACGCCTGCCAATATTTTAGAGGGAATAGGGCTAGGAATTGATATGTTTGATTGCGTTATGCCAACCAGAAATGCCCGAAATGGCATGATTTTCACAACGGAAGGAATCATCAATATCAAAAATGAAAAGTGGAAGTCAGACTTTTCGGTCATCGATCCATTCTTTGCTGAAGACACGCATGGCCAATATACAAAAGCGTACTTGCGCCATTTGATTCGTTGCGAGGAGATGCTTGGCCCGATGATTGCTAGTGTTTTTAACCTTAGATTTTACCTTTGGCTTGTGGGCGAGGCTCGAAAAGAAATACTTGCTGGGACATTTACGACTTGGAAAAGCCGCATGTTGCCACAGTTTATGAATCGCCTGTAAATTAGATCAGGAAATAGGTAAAACCTTGCTCTCTTTGAAGGTAGACAAGATGACCATGGTAGATGTGGCTGAAACTTCTTCGATTTCGTTTATTTTTTCCAACATCAATTTCTGGTAGGTTGAAATATCTTTTGAAATAATTTTCAACATGAAGTCACCTGCGCCAGTCACATGGTGGCATTCGATTACTTCTGGAATTTGATTGATTTGATTAACAAAAGATTCCGTCACTTGCTTCTTATGACCCGTCAAAGTCACCGTGACAAAAGTAGTCACACCCAAGCCCACTTTATCTCTATCTAACTGAGCATGATAAC
Source organism: uncultured Cytophagaceae bacterium (assembly GCA_903933935.1). Lineage (GTDB taxonomy): Bacteria > Bacteroidota > Bacteroidia > Cytophagales > Spirosomataceae > Aquirufa. The sequence goes on along the minus strand of CAIZMB010000170.1, from coordinate 9,471 downwards.
TTTGAATGATGCCGGTAGCCTCTAATTTCTTCACTCGCTCAAGCGTAGGAGCAGGGGAAAGCCCGACCTCCTTGGACAACTGCGCGTTGGTAATTTTGGCATTACTTTGAAGTATTTCAAGTAATTGATGGTCAATTTGGTCTAGCTTGTTGGTGCTCATGATAATTATCTAAAACACAAAATTAGAGAATATTTCATTTAAATTTGCTTTCCTCTTGCATAAATGGGTGTAACGTCTTAATTTTGCATCCACAAATTGCGAAAGTAGCTCAGCTGGTAGAGCGCGACCTTGCCAAGGTCGAGGTCGCGGGTTCGAACCCCGTCTTTCGCTCAAAACAAGAAGGCACCTTCCGGTGCTTTTGAGTTTTACAGGGACGCTTGGGTGGTGGAACTGGTAGACACGCAGGACTTAAAATCCTGTGAGCCGTAACGCTCGTGTGGGTTCGATTCCCATCCCAAGTACGATTAATCGACTGGAGACCTTCAAGCTTGCTTGAGGGTCTTTTTGTTTTAAAAATTATAGGCGTCGATTATCTTTTGCTAAGTCGAGCTTGCAAAGTTCCAACAAGCTTTACTAACTTTTGAAAAGTTAGTAAAGCTAAAGTACCCTAAACGAATGCTCGCTTAGCAACAACGTTTTTTAATTTGCATTTAGTACTTTTGTAACTGATCATTTTGAATATGCAAAAAATAGTCCTCACCATTTGTTCTATAAATTACTTAGCGCAAGCTAAAACCCTTGGTGATTCACTTAAAAAGCACAATCCAACATACCGATATTTTATTGGCCTAGTTGACCGATTAGATAAATCGGACATCCAAAAGGATCAGTTGCCTCCCTACGAGCTCATCGAATTGCATACCATAGGCATCGAAGATTTAGATGATCTATGTGAAAAATACAACATCACAGAATTAAATACTGCCGTTAAGCCGTTTTTCTTAGATCACATTTATAATACCTATCCCGAAGCGGAAATTGTTCATTATTTTGATCCGGATATTGTGATTTACCAGCCCTTAACTGAGATAGAAAAAGGATTGGAAAATAACAGCTTGTATGTAACGCCACACACGCTAAAAGCCTACCCAGACGAGTATGAGCCCCAAGAAAGAGGTTTGCTTAATACAGGGCTCTATAATTTAGGTTTTATAGGTACCAAAAGGTCTGCTACGACAGCTTCATTTTTGGCATGGTGGAAAGATCGCTTACGAGATCATTGTTACATTGATCTAGAAAAGGGTATGTTCGTAGACCAATTGTGGGTGAACTTTGCGCCATTGTATTATGAGGACGTGTATGTAAGTCGGCATTTAGGGTTAAACATGGCCTATTGGAACCTACATGAACGCGTGATTACCAATGACAATGAGCCGTATTTGATTAATGAAAAATACCCATTGATATTCTTTCATTTCTCTGGATATAGTCCTGAAAAACCGACACAAATTTCTAAATATCAAAACCGATATACCTTTCAAGAAAAAGGTGATGTAGCCTCGCTTTTTGATTTTTATGCCCAAGCATTAATCGCGAATGGCCATAATACGTATAAAAAGTTTCCTTGTTTTTACATCAAACCAGCGCCAATATTACCTCGCAAAAGATTCTTGCGCGTCAGAAAATACGCCAGCATGCCATTCCGCTGGTTGGTCAATTTCATTGACACCGTTAGATTATAAAATCGAAAACTCAACTCGCCGGTTGGCTTGTCGGCCCTCCTCCGTTTCATTAGAAGCAATAGGTTTTAATGACCCATACCCTTTGGACTGAATGCGATTTGAGGCTACCCCTGCTGCCAACAAATACGTTTTAACTGCATCCGCGCGCGCTTGGGACAACTTCTCATTAATGGCATCCGTTCCTGTATTATCCGTATGTCCAGAAATCTCAATGCGCAAATCCGCATTTTCGTTCATCACTTGGACTAAGCGTTTTAATTCGGGATCCGATTCAGGCGTTAAAGTCGCTTTCCCCAGTTCAAAAAATAAATTATTAATGGTCATTTTAGCTCCTTTAGCGATGGCCGCCATCACTAAATCTTTTTCATCTAATTCCAAATACCGTCCCCTTAATTTGCTCAAATCCAAGTTGATTGAACTCGGCAAAAACCCGTTAGCTTTCGCTGTAATACCATAATTTACCCCATAAGGAAGCACTAATTTATATAAGCCCGTCGAAGGATCCGGTTTTGCCGTACCTAATAATTGGCCCGTCTTTAAATCCTCATACGTAATTTCAGCCCCCTCAGGCACCACATTTAAAATTTTGTTTAATACCTTTCCTGAGACTAAAACGACCGCCTCAGATGTTTCACTTGAACCAATTCGTGGACTTGACTTGACTTCTTGCTGGGCCAATACGGGTGCCTCCACTTTCTTCGGCTCAGCAGGAATTTCTGGTTCTTTTTCCACCGCCATTCGAAAGATATCTTTCTTCCCCATTGAATTTTTGCTTGACAAAAAATACGCAAAATCCCCTTTAGCAGATAAGCTATAATAGGCGTCGTATTCCTCTGAGTTTATGGGTGCGCCCACATTAACTGGTTTACGCCAAGAAGTCCAAGACTCATCCAAGCGTTTGGTGACATATATATCTTGGCTTCCCAAGCCACCCGGTCGGTCAGAAGAAAAATACAAAGTCTTTCCATCAGCCGCTAAAAAAGGCGTCGTTTCCGAAAAATCGGTATTAATGCTAGACCCCAAATTCTGCGGTTTAGTCCAAAACCCATTCCTCAAAAAACTCACATACATGTCGTCACGATCACTATTTTTCTTCTCGGAAAATGCCAGTAAAAGCGCCTTCCCATCCATGCTTAAATAGCCATATTCATTTTTACCCCGACTCAATTTTTCATAAGAAGGGATATTGATTTTTTCTGGGATTGACCAACCCGAAATTAATTTTTTTAATATAGAAAAGCCACGTGTCTCATAGTTTCCTTGAACATAAGCGCCCTTCAAAAGGATGGTTTGCCCATCAGGCGATATTGATAAAATCGTATTGTATTGATCGCGATTCAATGCATCTGGCATCCTGAAGGCTGTACTCCATACGCCATTCACATTTTCTGAGTACCAAATATCCTGAGATCCCTTCACGGTTTCAGATCCCTGTGAGCCATACTTATTAGATGGGTGATTTTTTCTGCCAAAATATAAGGTCTTTCCATCAGGCGCCATGACCGGATTTAATTCGGAAAATTCACTGTTGATCGCCGAACCTAAACTCTCGGGTTGTTTTTGGCCAACGGCAAATTGCGCACATAAAATTCCCAGAAATAGCCACAAAAACTTCCTCATTAAACTTCTTTTTTACCGCGATAAATCCATTTTTTTTCCATTTTTTCGGGTTCATAATTCATCAAATAAGTGACTAAATCCTCCGGATTTGATTCAATATGTAAAGCCGATAAATTCCGTTCCTTCAAAAAGCCCTCTTGGACCATATGGTCTAAATGTTTTATTAAATGATCATAATAATGCGCTGTATTTAAAATACTAATGGGCATTTGATGTAAATCCAATTGCTTCCAAGTCAACATCTCAAAAAGCTCATCCAGCGTCCCAAATCCACCCGGCAGCGCAATAACAGCATCCGCCATTTCAGCCATCATTTCCTTGCGTTCATGCATCGACTGCGTCACATGGCAAGTCTGAATCCCTAAATGTTTCACTTCCCAGGGCTCCATAAAGGAAGGAATTACTCCGATCAATTCACCCCCAATGCGCAAATATTCATCCGCCAACACGCCCATTAAGCCCACGCTTCCAGCCCCGAAAATAATCTTACAATCATGTTCTTTTAGTGAGTGAACAAGCTTAATCGCCTCTTGCTCATATACGACGTTATGTCCCTTCGATGAACCACAATAAATCAAAATATTTTTAGACATAGGTCAATTTTTTTATAGCTTCCGCGAAGCTCGTAAACTTAAACGTAAATGTTAACTCTTTTTGTATTTTTTGACTCGAAACAAAATTTCCTCCCGTCACCAAATCAGCCATTTCCCCCAAAATAATTTTTAAAAACCATATAGGTATCGCCGGAAAAAATAAAGGTCGTTTTAACTTTTTAGCAATCAGTCTGATCATATCCCCGTGCCTAATGGGCTCAGGTGCCACCGCATTGTACACGCCAGCAGCAGAAGAATTAATCAACGATTGATGAAAAATTTCCACCAAATCATCGATGTGAATCCATGATTGCCATTGCGTTCCTTTTCCTAAAATAGCCCCCAAAAACAAATAAACGGGTCGGGCCAACACTCGGAAAATTCCTCCTTGGCTCGCCATGACTAGCCCCGTTCTCAACTTCACCACTCGAATGCCTTGCGCCACAAAAGGATCCACACTTTTCTCCCATTCCACCGTGCATTCCGCGACAAAATCCACCCCTGGATTCGAAGTTTCTGTGCAATTGGTTTCCCCCGTATCAGAACCATAATACCCAATTCCTGATGCAGAAACGACTGTTTTTATTTGATGGTTATTGCTCGCTAGCGTGTCAACCAACAACCGCGCGCTTTCAACTCTTGAGTCTATAATTTCTTTTTTACGAGCGGCAGACCAGCGTTTTTCTGCGATCCCCGCGCCGGCTAAATGCACAATCGCATCTGCATTTTGTAAGGCTAAAGGGTCCATAAAACGATCCCGCACATTCCATATAAAATCACCCCCTGATCGAGATAAAATAGCAACTGTATGGCCTTCAGATTTCAACTTTTCAGTCAATGCCCTTCCAATTAAACCCGTCCCTCCTGTGATTAAAATATGCATCAATTACCCTTTTTAATCGCTTTATAAATGACCTCATTAATTCCGGTACGAATGTTAGCATCGGATATCTTGCTATTATTTCGAGTAGGATAGACGCGATTAGAAAGAAACACATAAACTAAATCATGCTCTGGATCGATCCAAGTATATGTTCCAGTAAAACCAGAATGACCAAAACTCGATGCACTGGCTGAAGCAGCCGCTGATATCCCCGGTTTTTTTCGATCGACCTTATCAAAACCAATCCCTCGCCTTGAATTTTCTTCCATCGAAAAAGGATAGTTTGTCCATTGTTTTACGGTCGATTCTTGAATGTATTGTTGGCCCCCGTAGAACCCCTTTTGCAAATACATTTGCATCAGTTTTGCTAAATCATTGGCATTACCAAACAAGCCAGCATGCCCAGAAATACCATCCAAAAGTGCCGCACCCTCATCATGCACCTTTCCATGAATAAGTGTTTTTCTAAACAATGAATCATATTCGGTAGGCACTATTCTGGCCAACGGGAAATATTTCTCCGCCTGATACACTAAGGTAGAAGCACCCAAAGGCTTATAAAAAGTATTCCCCAAATATTCAGGCCACGATTTCCCTGTAATTTTCGGAGCCATTTCAGGCAATAAATAATACGATAAATCCGAATACACATATTCTTTTTTCTCCCTTAAAGCCGAACTTTTAATCGCCTCAAATATTTGATTGGAAATAGAGCGATGTGCCCATAGATTTGGTCCTCCTTGGACTGGATAATCGTCCGATTGTGCATAAGAAAGAGTGAAAGGCTTCCAGCGCGTCACCTCCGTTTTTATGTCCACGCAGGTGGCCCATAAATCTTTCTTTTGGCGAATAATTTTCTTCACCCGTTCTTCCCCTGCCGACTTCGTGAAATACTTCTCTATAAAAGAATATTTCATCTCATCTTTGGCATACATTTCATTGAACTTTTTGCTATGCACAATCATGTCGGTGCTGTCAATGTAATCTTGCCAAAAAGGAATCCAGGCTTTTAATTTTGCTTGATGCGTCAAAATATCCTCATATCTCAAATCCTTTTTGTTGCTATTCGCCAGTGCTGGAATGAATTCCCCCATGGTATTTTGAACCGAAAATTTTCCTTGATCTTGCCAATGCATCAAAGCTGGTACCGAGGTAGAAATCTTGGTGATCGACGCTAAATCAAAAATATCTGATTTTTTTAATGGGTCATTCGATTCATAAATTTGGTTGCCATAGGCCTGATGATAAATGACTTTCCCTTCCTTGGCAATGAGCACAACTACGCCTGGAGCTCCTTTAATTTTGATAGCCAAATTAGCTAAGGAATCCACTTGCTGAGCCAAATAATTTCCTTGGATTCCAACTGCCTCAGGCAATACATTATATTGCAATCTAGCTAAGGTGGGCGTCACGACCCCTAACCCAAAAGGATAGTCTTTCGAAGCACTCACGGGCAATTTCCCCTCAGCGGCAATTCCACCAAAAATCACCTCCGCCGCAGCTTCTTGTTGGGCTATCCCATCCTGATACGTCATGATTAAAGCCGACGCCCGATTCAAGTTTTCAAATTGGGTCAGTGTAAATGGATTGGCAAAATGAGTGACAATTGCTTTTGATGTGGAGAAGCGCTTTACCAAAGCTTGAATAGGCGCTTTGATGGCGTAATTATTGGCCGGTCGGTAAGAGATTCCATGAACCCCCACAAGCACCGTATTGTATTTTTCCAATTCCTTCTCAACCCGCAAAACAGTAGAATCAGGACTTAATTCATCTAAATAAAAATGGGCCATTTCCACATAATTCTCGGCCATTTTTTGAAATTCTGTTGGGAAAACAGCACCATAGTTAGCCTTCCCGATCGCCAAAGTCGCAATCTTTAATGTATCTAAACGCCTAAGCGGCAGAATGCTTTCACTATTCTTTAAAAGGGTGATGGACTTTTCGGCTAATTGCCTTTTCAAAACCTCCGATTGGACTGGATTTAAATCCTTGATCAAGTCATTCATTTGAATCGCTTGATAGCGGTCTAGTCCGGCCCATGCTTTCGCATTCAAAATCCGTTTAACTCTTTTATCAAGATCTGCGATGGTTATTTCATTTTTATCTAATGCCGTCTTAATCGCATTAAATGCCGCGGGTACATCCACAAACGTTTCTAATATATCATTGCCGGCCAAGAGGGCTTTTACGTTTGCCGTACCTTCAGGAAACATTTTGGTGGCACCCTTCATGTCCATGGCATCTGTAAATACCAATCCGTCAAACTTCATTTCATCTCGCAAAAGCCCAGTAACGATAGGTTTAGACATGGTGCTCGCTAAGGACGCCGTGGAATCGAGGGAGGGAATGCTTAAATGTCCGACCATAATTCCTTGGAGACCCTTCGCAATCAATTCTTTGTAGGGAAAAAGCTCCAGGCTATCGAGCCGATTTCGAGTATGCTGAAGCACCGGAATATCGTAATGCGAATCTACGCCCGTATCCCCATGCCCTGGAAAATGCTTAGCAGAGGTAATAATACCCCCTTTTTGAAGTCCTCGCATATAAGCCAGCGCCTTTTGGGTAACTAAATCCCGATTTTCACCAAATGATCTGAAGTTGATCACTGGATTTGCCGGATTATTATTGACATCTACAACAGGTGCATAATTAATATGTACGCCGATCCTTTTACATTGTTGGGCTATCTGAAACCCCATCTTCTCGATGAGCGCATCATTCCCCTGCATGGCACCAAGTGTCATTTGGTAAGGAAAACGCACCGTAGAATCTAATCGCATATTAAGGCCCCACTCTAAATCCATGCCGATAAAAAGAGGCACTTTTGATCGCTTTTGAAGTTCGTTGACCAATTGGGCCTGAACCGTAGGATATCCCGCAAAAAGCACAAATCCCCCCACATGGTAATCTCTAATAATTGAAAACAAGCGAGTCGTATCGTACACTGGATTTGAATTCCCACGTGGCATCAGTACTTGGCCTATTTTTTGATCGATGCTTAAGGTGGCAAAAACGGAATCTACCCATTTTTGTTTGGCATGAGGAAATAAATTAGTCTGGCCTTTAGCTGAAATACTTAAAAATAAAATAATGAATATGTGAATGCGCTTCATGTAAAAATGTCAAATTTTGGTTGGGCAAAATAATGTGTGAAAATACGGGAAATGCCTGAATCTTTGAGGATTTACGATTGATTTTTTCATTGTAATTTTCAATCACGAAAAAGGAATCGTAATTTTGGGGATATTTAAAAAATGAAATCATGAGAAAAAAGATCGTAGCAGGAAACTGGAAGATGAATAAAACAGCTGCTGAAGCAATTGCTTTAGCGAATGAAGTAGCCCAATTAGTAAAAACGGATGTTTCAAAAGACGTTCAAGTCATTATGGCTCCTCCCTCTCTATTTATTTCTGAGGTAAATAAAGCTGTTGCAGGCATCTCTAATTTAGCCGTTTCCGCTCAAAATTGCCACGAAAAATCGTCCGGTGCTTATACGGGAGAAATATCGGCTAACATGTTAGCCACTTCGGGCATTTCTTATGTCATTTTAGGACACTCGGAGCGCCGACAATATTTTGCGGAATCAAATGCTCAATTAGCTGCCAAAGTGGACTCAGCCTTAGCTGCTGGCTTGACCCCTATTTTTTGTTGTGGAGAAAGTTTAGACCTTCGTGAAGGGGGAGAATTTTTAGCTTTTGTAGCCCAACAATTAACCGAAAGTTTATTTCATTTATCGGCCGAGGATTTTGCTAAAGTAGTCATTGCATATGAACCCATTTGGGCAATAGGTACAGGCTTAACGGCTTCTTCAGACCAAGCACAAGAAATGCACGCTTATTTACGTGGACATTTGGCCACAAAATATGGCCAAAGCGCTGCTGATGATTGCTCCATTTTATATGGTGGAAGTTGCAATGCAAAAAATGCGCAAGAATTATTTGCCTGTGCAGATGTGGACGGTGGTTTAATAGGTGGTGCTTCTTTGGTTGCAGCTGACTTTATTACCATAGCTACTTCGTTTTAAATCCAAGGAAGTTTCGACTCCCTTTTTTGCCTATGCAAGTCATTGCTTTTGATGCGGACGATACCCTATGGGTCAACGAGCCTTATTTTCGGGAATGTGAAGAACGCTTTGCCGCGCTCTTAGAAGACTATTTGCCCATTCACAGCACGGAAAAAGAGCTTTTTAAAACTGAGATGTCTAATTTAGCCCTCTATGGCTATGGCGTTAAAGGATTTGTCCTTTCCATGATCGAAACGGCAATTCGCATTTCGGAAGGTACGATGAAACTTGAGGGCATCGAACAAATCATCCAGATTGGTAAAGAGTTAATCGATAAGCCGATTGAGATTTTACCAGGGGTAGAAGAGGTATTGGAGGCCTTGTCGGGCAAATATCGATTAGTCGTGGCGACCAAAGGGGACTTACTGGATCAAGAACGAAAATTAAAAAAATCGGGCTTAGAACGGTATTTTCACCATATCGAGATTATGTCGGACAAACAAGATTCCGACTATTTGAATTTAATCAAACATTTGGATATCGATCCGTCACATTTCGTGATGATTGGCAATTCCTTGAAATCGGATATTTTACCCGTACTGAATATAGGCGGGCATGGCATTCATGTGCCTTTTCATACGACTTGGGCGCATGAACAGGTAGCGCATGAGGTAAGTCACGAACGTTTT
>CAIZMB010000169.1 GCA_903933935.1 uncultured Cytophagaceae bacterium | reverse complement strand
ATCATGCATAAATCAAGATGCTATTTTTGATAAAAGAGGGAACTTCGGTTCCCTTTTTTATTTTAATTTTACTACTGTAATAGAAGTATAAAAAAATGATTCGATTATTTAGTTTGATACTATTGTTAATGCTAATGGGCAGTTGTAAGCCGGATTGGAAATTAAAGCCGGAGGGTGTTGCGGGCCAACTCCATTTATTGGCCCGAGAAAATAATGAGTCTAAAATAGTATTCACAACTCGTTTGGGAGATTTTGAAATTGAATTAGATTCAAGGACTCCCTTACACCGAATTAATTTTATCCGATTGGTTAAAATGGGATACTTTGATGGTCGGTATTTTTACCGAAATATTTATGATTCAGGCATTCAAGGGGGAGGAGAGTTTATGGACCGATTAGGTTATTTAGTGCCCGCAGAATATATAGATGGACTAAAGCCGGTAAGAGGTAGTATTGCCATGGCTCGATATGATGAAGGAAATCCAGAGAAGTCTTCATCGCCGACTGAATTTTTTATCGTGACAGATTCTGAACAGGCAGCGCCTTTCTATAAAAATTATGTTGTTTTTGGAAAGGTGACCAAAGGAATGGCCGTGGTTGATTCCATTAAAGCCGAAAAGTCATATGATGAAAAGCCGGTAGTACCCGTCAAATTCTCTATTTCGGTGTTGAATTAGTGAGCAATTCTTGAAATGAAAAGTAATTTAGTCCATTTTTATTCAGATGGATGTGATCAGGGAAAAAATTAGATTCAGGATAATACTTCAAATTTTCAAAATAAGATTTCAGGTATGAATTTTTAAGTGATCTTTTTATTGCTAGAAATTCATTCTTGAATTTTTTATTAATGGGTGGAGACACAATAAATAATCGAATATTTTTAGCCTTGCAAAGTAGTACTATTTTATCTAGATATATCCTCGAAATATTTGAAATAAAGGGCTTGTTCATTTCTTCGTTTGAAAATGTGGGCGACCAATTACTTGTCAACACTGGGTGGTATTTTGCTAAGTAATGGAAGGGTATTTTTTCTATCTGTGTTTTTACTTCCTCTGTAAATAAAGGCATATATTCATTCCCATAAAAGGGTTTTTCGAAATAATGAAATGTGAATGAATTATCTAGATTATTGGAAAAACTGAGTGGATGATAGATTAAATACAAGGTATCTATTTCATTTTTTGTTTGAATATAGTTGGTCAAAAGGCAATATTGCCCAACCAGCGAAATGGCTTGATTAGAAGCTAAATTTAAATATATATTGGTATCAATATCTGACTCTGAAAATTGCTTAGTCACACTATCTCCTAAAATCAATTTTTTCTTTTTCCCCCTCTTTTTGCTTTTTTCAATTGCCTGGTAAACTTCACCTCCGTTGACTTCTTCTTTATATTTATTTGTCCAATATTTATATTCTGGATATAGATGAAAGAGGATCAAAAATATCACTAAAAACTTGGAAATATCTCGAGCTAAATGTTTCATCTATTTAAAATTGAAAATATATGAATTGATCGTTTCCTCTATAGAAATACAATATGCTAAATATGATCGCATAATATAATCCCCATTTAAGCCATTTGTTTTTGAATGAATTCGTAAATACCAAAGGGCAATTATGACTTTTCCCAATCCATTCGAAAATCATAAAAACAAAAATGATGACGGATAGCACTAATGCACTTTTTCGACCATTGAAATCAGGAAGAATTGAATTCCATTTATATACAAGGTTCTGTAAATATCTTGAAGCATCATATACGGTTTTTGATCTAAAGAAAACCCACAAAATACTGACGGTCAAAAAGGTTAATAGCATTTTAATTGCGCCAATTACCTTAATCGCTATTTTATTTGAATCTATCGATTGTGTTTTTTGCGACAATGTTTTAGGCAAGATGAAAATGGAATTTAAGAAGCCCCAACTAATATAAGTCCAATTGGCTCCATGCCAAAATCCGCTAATTAGAAACACAACAATCGTATTTACAATTTTTCTGATTGGGTTTACTCGATTACCTCCCATGGGTATATAGACATAATCTCTAAACCATGAGGTTAAAGATATATGCCAACGTTTCCAAAACTCATTAATGCTTTTTGAAAAATAGGGATATGAGAAGTTGTTAAATAATTCAATCCCAAAAAGTCTTGCGGCACCTAAAGCAATGTCAGTATATCCGGAAAAATCACCATAAATCTGAAAGGAGAAGAAAACAGCTCCAATGAATAAACTTGAACTATTTAAATTTTCGTAATCAGAAAAAATTTGATTGACAAAAACGGCACAATTATCGGCGATCACAATTTTTTTAAAAAATCCCCATAGCATTTGTTGTAAACCATTAATGGTTTTAGCCCGATTAAAAACTTTTCTCTGTACCAATTGCGGGATAAGATGTTGGGCTCGCTCAATAGGCCCTGCTACCAATAAAGGGAAGAAGCATACGAATAAGCTATAGTTCAAGATATTCTTTTCGGCCTTAATTTTATCATGATAAATGTCAATGACATACGATAAACCATGGAAGGTGTAAAAAGAGATGCCAATGGGTAATGCGATAAATAATAATATGGGTTGATAAGTCCAACCAAAATTTCCCAGCAATTCACTCAGATTAATAGAAATGAAATTAAAGTATTTGAATAATCCGAGTAAGCCTAAATTAATACAAATACTAAGCCAAAACCATATTTTTTTATGCTGGTTCGTAGCAGAACTTTCAATTTTAAGTCCAGAAAAATAATCTAGTGAAGTGGAGAAAATCAATAAGCCTAAGAACCAAATGTTCCAAAAAGCATAAAAGAAATAACTGGCAATGAGTAGTAATGTATTTTGAACAAATATCGTATGTTTGAAATTTTCCCAAGATTGAATCCACCAATAAAGCCCATACACGATGGGGAGGAAAATCAAAAAAGATATGGAATTAAAGAGCATTAATTATTTTGAGATGTTATTCTTTGGCAAAAAGGTTGCTAATGTTTTGTAAAATTAGCGAAAAGATCATGACCAATAAGCACCCTAGGACATTTAACCACAAAAATGCCATTAAATCGACTTTCCAAGCGTAGATAACAAATGCCTCTGCCAACAGTGCGGCCCAAAATACATGGCTTCCTTTTGTCTTAGGTAAGTAAAATGCACAAAGAAAAATGCCTAAAATAGTCCCATAAAACCAGGAGCCGAGGATGTTGACCACCTCGATCAAGCTTCCCATGTTAACAGCGAATTGAGCTACGATTAAACATAAAATCCCCCAGCCTAACGTAATTAATTTCGATACGATCCAATAGTGCTTGTTGGTCGAGTTTTTATTTAAAAATCTCTGGTAAATATCGACCATACTCGTCGACGTTAACGAACCAAATGCCGAGGCCATTGATCCCATGGAGGCCAACAAAATCATTGCGATTAGAAAACCAACAATACCTATGGGTAATTGGTCTATAATAAATCGTAAGAAGATATAATTAGTATCCTGAGGCTCTATTTTCTGTTCGTTTTTATTGATGTAAGCCACAGCTTCCTTCCTCACTTCATCTTGCCTTGCCTGTAATTTTTGTAATTCATTTTTGATTTTAGAGGTTTCCCCTGGATTGTCGAGCGAGCGAACTAATTGGATATCTAAATCCTTTTTAGCCTGAAAGATGGCTGATTTTTCTGTTTCAAATTTTTCATATCCTTTCGTTGCCACCCATTTTGCCTCTGAGTTCCTATTAAAGAACATCGGTGGTTCATTGAACTGGTAAAAGACGAACACTAAAATACCAACTAACAAGATGAAAAACTGCATGGGGATTTTAAGGAAACCGTTAAGAAGTAATCCTTTTTTGCTTTCAGAGGCTGATTGGCCCGTTAAATACCGGCCTACTTGGCTCTGATCCGTTCCAAAATAAGACAACTGCAAAAAGAATCCTCCTATGATCCCTGACCAAATATTATATCGATTATTTAAATCAAACTTCCAATCAATTAAATTAATCTTGCCCATTTTCCCCGCTATATGCAAGGATTCTTTTAAGCCAATCTCTTCAGGAAGCTTATAAATAATCAAGACGCCTGCCATAACCATGCCCGCTAATACAACAGACATTTGCAACATTTGTGTATAGGATATGGCCTTGGATCCGCCTAGGATACAATAAGTAGTCACAATGGCCGCCGTAATTGCGTTGGTCCATGTCAAGTCCCAGCCTAATAAAGTTGATAATATAATGGAAGGAGCTGCGATGGTTACTCCGGTCGATAATGCGCGTGGAATTAAAAACAATAAACTTGTTAATATTCGTGTTTTTGAATCAAATCTTTTTTCTAAAAATTGATACGCGGTATACACTTTTAATTGGTAATAATGCGGTATAAAGGTGACCGATAAAACAATCATGGCGATAGGTAGTCCTAAATAAAATTGGACAAAGCGCATGCCATCGGTGTAGGCTTGGCCTGGAGCGGATAGAAAAGTGATGGCTGAAGCCTGTGTGGCCATCACCGACAATAATATGTGGTACCAAGGTAATTCCCGGTCGGCCAATAAAAATCCTTTTAGCGATTGTTTGGCTTGTTTTCCTTGCCAACTACCATAAGCGACAATTCCGCCAATAGTTAAAATCAAAACGATCCAATCTAAATATTCCATGTTTTATTGAAATTGATTGGAAATAATGATGAATATTATAATCACCGAAATGAGAAATGCAATTAAGCCAAGGTACCATTTACCCCAACGAGGATTTATTTCTTCAGATTCCATTTTGGAGTGGTTTTGTTAATCAAATTTAATTCAGATTTTTCTTTATTCATAAATATAACAATCATTTTGGAATAGTTATTTTTGCTAATTACCTTTGCACTCCAAATTACGCGGGCGTGGTGGAATTGGTAGACATACCAGACTTAGGATCTGGCGCCGCGAGGCATGGGGGTTCGAGTCCCTTCGCCCGTACCAATGGCAAGCCCTCAACACTCTTAAGGTTTTGGGGGCTTTTTTAATAGAAATTTAAAATATAATCATATGAATATTTCACTCAACCACGCAAATGATTTACAAGGTCGTTTGACAGTTGTTGTATCAGAGGCCGATTATCAAGAGAAAGTTGACGCCAAATTAAAGGATTATCGCAAGAAGGCGAGCATTAAGGGATTCCGTCCTGGCATGGTTCCGACTGCTTTAGTCAAAAAATTATATGGCCAATCCGTTCTTGTCGAGGAAATTAATCATTTATTAGGGCATACAGTAAGTGATTATATCAAAGAGAATAAATTGAATTTAGTCGGCGAGCCACTTCCTGCGATTGAGGAAACGGATTCCATCGATTGGGAAAAAGACACAGAATTCACTTTTCATTACGATTTAGGATTTCATGGGGATTTTATGGTGGATTTGTCAAAAATCAAATCACTTACTTCTTACGAGATCAAGGCTGAGAAAAAGGAAATAGAAGAGACGATTGAAAATCTTAAAAAGCAATTTGGTGAGCAAACGCATCCAGATACGGTAGAAGATCGTGATTTAGTTTTTGGAACATTTACACAGGGAGATTGGGTGGAGAAGTCTGCGATTCCGTTGCACGCCATTAAAGATAAGTCTAAGAAAATATTTTTGGGTGCCAAAAAAGACGATAGTTTGAAATTTGACATCGATAAAGTATTTGTGGATGATAAATCGTTGGCATTAGCTACAGGTAAAAAGGAAGATGAGGTGGCTGATTTAAAAGGGGAAGTTACGTACGTGGTGGAAGATATTACTCGCCAAATTCCTTCAGAATTAAATGTAGAATTTTTTGATAAAGTGTTAGGTGCTGGAAAGGCTACTGATGAAAAAACTTTTAGAGAAGAGTTGGTTAAAATAGTGGATGAGAATTATAAGAGAGAGGCTAATTATTTGTTGAAAATAGATGCGGAGAAGGCTTTATTGGAACAAATAAAAATAGACCTTCCGGATGCATTTTTAAAGACATGGCTTATTCGTATCAACGAGGGTAAATTTACGGCTGATGATATAGAAAAAGATTTTGATAATGTGAAGAAGGATATTCGTTGGAATTTAATTAAGAATAGCGTAGCGGATAAATTTGAAGTGAAAGTAGAATATGCAGAGGTGGTAGAAAAAGCTAAAGATATGGTGCGCCAACAATTTGGTGGTTATTTATCATCAGATCAGCCAGGAATTGAAGAAATGATTGAAAAAATTGCGATGGGCTATTTAAGTGACAAGTCTAAATCAGATAATTTCATGAACCTATACAATCAAGCATTTGCGGATAAGGTTTCCAATGCGATTGTTGAGAATATTTCTTTCAAAACGAGTAAAATAGATGTGGATAAATTTAAAGCGATAGCTGCCGCACTTTAATTATAATTAGATTTTTTTTAAGAAGCCCCGTTTTTGCGGGGTTTTCTGTGAACTAACATAATGGTTTTTCGGTTTAGTGCATATCAATTTTAACTCGAAAAATTGTAAATTTAAATCTTAAATATAAATATCATGATTCCTAAGGATTTATCTGGAGAAGAGTTTCGTAAGTATGCCGTGCATCATAGAGGCTTAAATGGCCTTGCCGTTGATCAATACATGAATAATATAGGCGATCGCCCTATTCATCAAATTGAAGACATGACCCAATACATCATTGAAGAGCGTCCAATGAGGTTTGCTCAAATTGATGTTTTCTCTCGGTTAATCATGGATCGCATTATATTTATGGGAGTTCCCGTGGATGATTATATGGCTAATATCATTGTGGCCCAATTGCTTTTTATGGAATCTACGGATGCCAAAAAGGACATTGTGATGTACATTAACAGCCCAGGAGGATCCGTTTATGCAGGTTTAGGTATTTATGATACCATGAATTACATACGCCCAGATGTTTCTACCGTTTGTACCTCATTAGCTGCTTCGATGGGTGCTGTTTTGTTGGCAGGTGGTGCTGCCGGAAAACGTTCAGCGTTGGAACATGCGAGAATCATGATTCATCAACCATCCGGTGGTGCGCAAGGGCAGTCACGTGACATCGAAATTACAGCAAGGGAAATTGTGAAAATACGCCAAGAATTATATGAAATTTTAGCTAAACATTCTGGTAAATCATTTGAAGAAATTGAAAAAGATTCAGATAGAGATTATTGGATGAAATCAGAAGAAGCTAAAGCTTACGGATTGATTGATGAGATTTTAACTAGGACTGTCTAATTCATGGCAACTAAAAAAATTAATTGCTCTTTTTGTGGTCGTTCCAAAAATGAAGTGGGCATGCTATTGTCCGGAATAGAAGGTCATATTTGCAACAATTGCTTACAACAAGGATACGAAGTTGTCAAAGAGGAATTAGGGACAGAAGGGAAAGAAAAACCCACAGATAAAAAATTTGAATTAGTAAAACCCAAAGATTTAAAAGCGTATTTAGATGAATATGTAATCGGGCAAGATGAAGCAAAGAAACATCTTTCAGTAGCCGTATACAATCATTATAAACGTTTGATGCAGCCAGCTTCAAATGACGAAGTGAAGATTGAGAAGTCAAATATATTGATGGTAGGGGAGACCGGCACTGGAAAAACCTATTTGGCCAGAACATTAGCTCAAAGACTTCAGGTGCCTTTTTGTATCGCTGATGCAACCGTGATTACGGAGGCTGGATACGTAGGAGAGGATGTGGAGACGATTTTAACTAGACTTTTGCAGGCTGCTAATTACGATGTAGCTAAAGCGGAATGTGGTATTGTATTCATCGACGAGATCGATAAAATTGCTAGAAAATCAGATAATCCCTCAATTACAAGAGATGTTTCTGGTGAAGGAGTCCAACAAGCTTTATTGAAATTATTGGAAGGTTCCATTGTAAATGTTCCACCGCAAGGAGGAAGGAAACATCCGGATCAAAAAATGATTGCTGTCAATACTGAAAACATCCTATTTATTTGTGGCGGTGCTTTTGACGGAATTGGACGCCATATTGCCAAAAGATTAAATGCTCGACCTATTGGTTTCTCAGGAGATGATACTTTTCATAAGTCTTTTGAACAAGATCAAATTATGAAATATGTTTCGGCTCAAGATTTAAAATCATTTGGTTTGATTCCTGAGTTATTAGGTAGACTTCCTGTGATTACCTATTTAAATCCTTTAGATAGTGTAGCCTTATTGTCTATATTAACTGAACCTAAAAATGCGCTTGTAAAACAATATAGCAAGCTTTTTGATATGGAGGGCGTTAAACTAAGCTTTACTAAAGAGGCGTTGAGCTATTTAGTAGAACAGGCGATGCAATTTAAATTAGGAGCCAGAGGTTTAAGATCGATTATGGAAGCCATCATGAATGATGCGATGTATGAAATTCCATCTCAAGAAAATTTAAAAGATTTCAAGGTCGACTTAACGTATGCAAAAACTAAGTTTGAACGTACTGTTTTCCATCAAATTGATCATGTCGCTTAAAATTAAAATTTTAATCTTTTCACTTTTGGTAATAGCTGTTAGCGCTTGCTCACGCTCTAAAGGTTACTTTTCTAATGATGTAGCTAGAAATGTCTATGCTGATAGGCAAGAACCCCAATTTTTAGCTAGTCGTTCGCAGGTTTTTCCTATCCAATCATCTCTTGTGTCACCTTCTCAATCTTTGGTGATTGAAACTACAAATCAAACCATTGAAAATAATAGTATTCGATCTTCATCAAGGAATCTTAATTCAATAAGAGATAAGAAAATTCAAAAATATTTGCACCATAAGGAGGTGGCTCATACGATTCGAAAATTTAAGGCTCAAAATAAGTTGGCCGGAAAAAAATCGGGTGCTAGTCATTGGGAACCTCGATTGAAAATCGGTGTTACCTTATTGGTGATTGGTATTATTCTAAGTGTGTTTGGCCTTGGTTTAATTGGTGGTATTTCTGCTTTTATTGGATTACTTTTTACAATTTTGGGATTGTTAAATACGTATTATTGATATGCCAACTAAATTCGTTTTTCTACACGGATTTGGAGAAGACCAACGCGTATGGTCAGATTTTTTACCCTTATTTTCTTGGCCTTTGGAATACATTGTAGTCGACTATTCTACCTGGACGGATTGTTTGGACATGAAGGATTATGCCACTAAAATCATGTTAGAATTACCTCTTGAAACTAAATTCATTCTAGTGGGCCACTCGATGGGGGGCTATGTGGCTCTGGCAATGACAGAGTTATTTCCTAGTCAAATTCATCAAGTGGTGATGCTTCATTCAAGTCCATTTGCTGATTCAGAAGAGAAAAAAAATGGGCGCCAACGAACCATTGATTTTCTTAAAAAATACCCAGTTAAAGATTTTTTAGGCCCATTTGTGCCAAATTTATTTGCGCCAAAATTTGCCGAAACTCATGTTGAATTAAGAAATAATTTGATTGCTCGATATCAAGATTTGCCTTCGGGTGGCTTAATTGCTTCATCTTTGGCGATGAAAAATAGGCCTGATTATCAATTGTTTTTAGACAAAACTAAAATCCCGTTTTTATTTATTCAGGGCAGTGATGATGCATTAATTTCTACAGATTTAATTAAAAAGCTTTTACAAGATAAAGCCCAACATAAATTAGTAATTTTACAAGGTGTAGGTCATCAGGGGCAATATGAGGCTCCAGAAGCTTGTTTTGAGGCCATTAACACATTTATTTAATTATGTCAAAAAAAATAGTCATTGCGCTTGACGGATTTTCTTCTTGTGGAAAAAGTACAACAGCTCGTCATGTAGCCGCTGTTTTGCATTATGCGTTTGTTGATTCTGGTGCGATGTACCGGGCAGTGGCCTTGTATTTTCATCGCAATAATATCTCTTTAATTGATTTGAATCAAGTTGCAGATGCGTTAAAAGAAATTGAAATAACGTTTGTTTTTAATCCTATTAAACAGTCATCAGATACTTATTTGAATGGTGAAAATGTCGAGAGCGAAATAAGAAAGATGTTTATTTCGGACATGGTTAGCCAAGTGAGCGCGCTGCCAATTGTTCGACATGCGATGGTTGCACTCCAACAAAAAATGGGGGAGAAAAAAGGGATTGTGATGGATGGACGTGACATTGGCACAGTTGTTTTTCCGAAAGCGGAATTGAAAATATTTATGACGGCCGAACCTCATATTCGAGCTCAGCGTCGCAAATTGGAACTTTTGCAAAAAGGAGAGGATTTACCTTTTGAGGAGATTGTTGAAAATTTACGAAAGCGTGACGAAATAGATTCGAATCGAAGTGAAGGTCCACTTAAACGTGCTGAGGATGCAATTGATCTTGACACTTCATATAAAAGTATGGATGAACAAGTAGAGTTTGTTTTAGAACAAGTACGAAGAGTCCAAGGTGAAATCAACTAAATCGGTTTTGATTGTGGGCCAAGGTTTGGCCGGCACAATCTTGGCACATCATTTACATCAACAAAATATTGAATTCCAAATATGGGATTCTAGTCAAACACACTTCACTTCTTCAAATGCTGCAGGCGGTATTTTCAATCCAGTTACAGGTCGAAAATTAGAGCCAACTTGGTTAGCCAATGAAATTTTCACCTACTTATTTCCATATTATCAAGCACTAGAAAAAAAGCTAAACGCTTCCTTCTTTTTTCCAATGCCATTATTTAGACCCTTCGCTAATGTCGAAATGGCTAATTGGTTAAACGCCAGGCGGGAAGACATAGACAATGAATTTTTGGATTGGAAAGCGGATGGAGTCTGGGTGAAAAATGCTGGCTGGGTCGATGTACCTCATTTATTAAGTTCGTCTCAATTCTTTTTTAAGGAGCTGGGTGTGTTTTTCAATAAAGAATACGTGGACGGTCACGTAGATATTTCTGTGCATTCTCATATTATCTTTTGTGAAGGATTTCATGGGATGAAAAATCCATTGTGGTCATGTTTGAATTTTTTACCGGCCAAGGGTGAATTGCTAAAAATTCAAACGGTTCAAGCAGATTCATCTTACATTTTAAATAAAAATGGATTTTTATTGCCGATTGGGCAGAATACTTACAAAGTAGGTGCTACCTATCGCTGGGATGAATTTGGGCCTGAGCCCACGGATTCCGGTGATGTAGAACTGAAAGATAAATTGGCTCAATTCAAAGTGAATGAGTATATTGAAATGGAGAAATTGGTGGGAATTAGACCAGCTACCCAAGATAGACGACCTTATGTAGGTATGCATCCTTCAAAACCCCTAGGTATTTTTAATGGTTTTGGTTCTAAAGGTGTTTCTTTAATTCCTTATTTTGCCGATGAATTTGTGAGTGAACTACAAGGAAAAAAAATGGTTCATCCAGACGCATCAATTCGAAGGTTTAATCATTTATTTTCCATTTAAATCGTTAAATTTGGTTTTCTGAGTTTTTTTAAATGCGCCTTATATTTAAACACTTATTGGTTTTGTTGTTGGTGAACTTATGCACTAGTCTAGTCGCGCAAGATTTTTATCCATCCCAAAGGTCATTTGATAAGACGCGTATTCAATACCAAAAGTTTGTTTGGCACTTTTTTTCTAGTCAAAATTTTGAGGTTTATTATTTTGGGAAAAACGAAAATTTAGCTAGAACGACTATTCAATTTGCGGAGAGTGATTTTCAGAGGATTACTCAATTACTCAGTTATACTCCCTTTCAAAAAACTAAAATTTTTGTTTATCCGTCTCAATCGGAATTATTACAGTCAAATAGCGGAATCAGTTTGAATAATCCAAGTGAAGTGGAAAATGAAAATTTATCCAAATTCAGATTTGAAATTTCCTTTAGTGAAGATTTAACAAACTTTCGAAAAAATTTAAGCAAAGAAATATCTAAAGTATATGTTCATGATATGCTTTATGGAGGTAGTATCAAGGATGTTTTACAAAATTCTTTGTTGCTAAGCCTTCCTGAATGGTATTTATCCGGTATTTCAGCCTATGTTGCTTTTGGTGATTCGCCTGAGATGAATCAATATATGTATCAAGTAGTATCATCGAATAAAGTAAGGAAACCTTCTTTAGCGAGAGGGAAGGAAGCTGAACTATTAGGGCAATCTATCTGGAACTATATTGCAAAAACATATGGGAAGCAGCCAGTTGGCAATATTTTGAATTTAACCCGTATTATTCGCAATGATCAATCTAGTATTTCTAGTACGTTGCGTAGGCCATATGCTAAATTTTTGAAGGAGTGGTATGAGTTTTATTTGTCTGAATCAAAGCAGTATGAGGTAAATACGGTCGCAACTCAGGGAGCCACTGAATTAATTCAAAAGGAATTGGATCGGGGGGAAGTGTTACGTGACTTTAAAGTTAGTTCAGATGGGAATTGGATGGCTTATGCAATCGATGAGTCAGGTAAATTTAGAATTCAACTCATGAATTTGAAGACTAAAAGGATAACGGAGGTTTTTAAAACTGGCTTAAAGGATCCATTGCGGATTTCAAATGGGCGAGGACCTCTCGTTTTTTGGTCAAAAACGAATAGTCTATCTATTTTATACCAATATGAAGGTAAATCTTGGCTTCAAACTTTTGCTCCTTTAACTGAGAAAAGAAATTCCATTCGAATGGAAGCAAAAAAGAGTTTAGGCGATTGGCAATTTTTAGATTTTGAATTATCTAGTAATGCGCAACGAATGTTAGTTCGTACGCTACGAAATGGGCAGGTGGATGTAGGGATTTATGATTTAAAAAGAAATCGTTTTTCTGCAATCACTCAAGATATTTATGATGAATCCGAAGCGCATTGGGTAGGTACTACAGGGGATGTTTATTATGTCTCCGATCGGTTTGATGATACTTTGCAAAATAATTCTACAAAAGAAGGAATCAAATCATTGTACAGATGGAGCGCTGATGATCCTTCCAAAGTTCAAAGAGTCTTTTCTCATAGAGGTGATTATTTTAATGTGAGAGCTGTTTCAGATAGTTTAATTTATCTTTTGGTGAAGCAATATTCTGGAAATGAATTGGTTGCTTTTCACATCAATACGGATAAATTTTCATTTACCCCCATTCGCGCGGGTACTTGGGATAGTTTTGATTGGGTAAAGGATAAAATTGTATTTAAAAGTCG
Source organism: uncultured Cytophagaceae bacterium (assembly GCA_903933935.1). GTDB lineage: Bacteria > Bacteroidota > Bacteroidia > Cytophagales > Spirosomataceae > Aquirufa. The sequence goes on along the minus strand of CAIZMB010000169.1, from coordinate 14,668 downwards.
GGATAATATGACCGATAAACTACAGTATTTCCCGACGGAAGTGATTTTGAATCTTCAGACGAGCCAATGGATTCCAACATTAGATAACAATCAAAATTCGGAAACGACTTTTCAAGATACGGTCTTGGATAGTACCTTAAGCCAGAATTTGACTGCACGAGATAGGCGAAATACAGAATTGAAAAAAGCGCGGTTAGAGCGCCAGGCGAGTCTAAGACTTCGAAAGGAGCCTGGAAAATTGACGGGCCCTATTGAATATCAAAATTCTTTTGTAATTAATAATTCGGAAGGAAATTTTCGAGTAGACCCTGTTAGGGGACTCGGGTATTCTTTTGAGGTTAAGATGAATGATTTATTGGAAAATCATTTAGTTCGAACAGGAATTTTTGTTACATCGAATTTAAAGAATACTGATTTATGGGGAGAGTATTCCTATTTAGCTAATAAAATTGACTGGTTTGTTAGGTTTGATCGTAAGGTGTTAGATCAGCAGACCGAAACGTATTCCCAGAAAATTAGATTTAATCGCCTGGAAATTAAAGCGGTTTATCCATTTGATCTGTCAAATAAATTGTCTTTTTCTGGGATCTTTACATCTAATCGAGCTTTTGATCAATTCAACTTAGCCACGCCAGAAGATTTGGCTACTTATGGTGGAACAAAGTTGGAATACACTTTTGACAATACGATTCATTGGGCTGAGAACTTAAGAACTGGATTTAGGATGAATTTGTCCGCAGAAAACCAATTGGGATTAACAAATGGTTTAGGATTTACTCGATTTAAAATAGATGCGCGCCAATACCTTAGACTGTCCAATACATTTTTATTGGCAGGAAGGATTTCAGCTTCTCATGCTTTAGGTGCAGCGGCCCGACAAACCATTTTAGGGGGAATGGATAATTGGATATTTATAAATACGGATTCTAGAAATAAGGAGAACCCTTTAGGTATGCAAGGTATCGCGCAAAGGGATGTATTTATGAGTGATTTTGCTACCTCCTTGAGAGGATTTAATATGAATAAGTTGTCTGGAAATAGTCATTTGTTGGTCAATTTGGAACTTCGTATTCCTCTTAAATCGTTATTAAGTGCAGATTTTTCAAAATCTAGATTCATGAATTCATTCCAGTTTATTGGATTTACCGATATTGGAAGTGCTTGGACCGGAACCAATCCTTTTTCTCGGACGAATGGCTTTAACACCAACGTATATGGTGGCGGTACAAATCCTTTTAAGGCGACCGTTACGGATTTCAGAAATCCATTTTTGTTTGGATACGGGGTGGGTACTCGGGCTAATTTGTTAGGTTACTTTATCAAATTTGATTACGCCTTTGGTATCGATAATAGTGAAGTGAAACCACCCATTACCTATTTGACTTTTGGATATGATTTTTAATTATTTTGCTGGGTTAAACTTTAATTATTGACTATGTACTTTTCAGAGCATGAAATTATCGAACAATTAGCCTTAACGAGAGGAGCCTCTACCTCTTTAGCTTTGACTACACCTGAAAAGAAAAGTGAAGTTTTATTACATTTAGCCCAATTGTTACTTGAAAACTCAGCTGAAATCATCGCTGAAAACGTAAAAGATTTATCTTCTATAGCTGATGATGATCCCATGAGGGATCGTTTACTATTGAATTCAGATCGAATTATTAATTTGTCCAAAAGCGTAGTTGAAATTGCGAAACTTAAGGATCCTACAGGGCAAATTTTAACCGATAAATTACTTGCCAACGGATTGAAATTGACAAAAATATCTGTGCCGCTGGGGGTTGTAGGTGTAATTTTTGAATCAAGACCTAATGTTACGGTGGATGTGGCAGCACTTTGTATTAGGTCGGGTAACGCTGCAGTTTTGCGAGGAGGTTCTGATGCCTGGCACTCAAATGTTATTTTAGTCCAATTGATTCATCAAGCACTTGTTACAGCAGGACTTTCTTCTGATGTAATTCGACTATTACCCACAGACCGTAATCATGTCTCTACCTTATTAAATGCGGTAAAGTATGTTGACGTCATTATTCCGAGGGGATCTGAGGCTTTAATACAGCGTGTCAGAAGAGAATCGATGGTACCTACCATAGAAACGGGAGCCGGTGTTTGCCATACTTTTGTGGCCAAAACGGCTAATATTGCTATGGCCGTTTCTGTTGTTGTTAATGCTAAAGTTAGCCGTCCCTCTGTTTGCAATTCGCTTGATACCATAATACTGCATGAATCAGTAGTCCAAGAATTTTTGAAAGAATCTGTTCATGATTTAATGGAATATAAGGTGATGATCTATGCGGATGCAAAATCATTTAACGTTTTGACGGATCTAAATTATCCTTATTTACAAAAGGCGGAAGATGCTGATTTTGGCCGAGAATATTTAGATTTTGCCTGTTCCATACGAGTAGTTCATGATTTAAACGAGGCCTTAGCCCATATTGAGAATTATTCCTCAAGGCATTCTGAAGCCATTATAAGCGATGACGAATCAGAAGCAAATTTATTCTTGGCCTCTGTGGATGCTGCGGCTGTATATTGGAATGCGTCGACACGATTTACCGATGGAGGCATTTTTGAATTAGGAGCGGAAGTAGGTATATCCACTCAAAAACTACATGCAAGAGGGCCCTTTGGACTTGAAAAATTAGTCACAGAAAAGTGGGTGGTCATAGGAAATGGGCAAATTCGCTAGCCTAAAATTCGTGGTCTAACCCAAATCTTTGCTTTAACTCGGAAATTACGGGGTGTTTTTCGACTAAGAAATTGTATTTGTCTGATTGCGTATACAACATCTTTTTATCACTTTTTTCTTGTTCTACTAAGTCTAATTCGATATCAATCAAATGATTTTTTAATTTAGTCCTTAACGTGGTAAGCAATTCCAACTTAATGTTTTCGTTGAATTGCTGCATTTGAACTTCATTTTCAAACGATATATGTATGGAGTTTCCTATCACTTGAATAGGCCTATTCATCATGACATATTTATTGATCAAATTAGCCGTTTTGAAATTATTAGCGATTTGTGTCCATTCACTTTGCAATTCTTCTAATGTAATTTCTTTTACTTCCTGATTAGCATCATGGTAGGATTGCAGGTCTTTTTCACCCGTTTCATCTTTTGAATCCAATATATTTTTCGCGCTTCTTAAGCCTGAAGTTGAGATGGAGCTTTTAGCCACAGTCGTGTCTAAAGTGGGAACCTCAGCTGGGTAAGTTTTCGATTGTTCCGGTATTGAAATGGATAAATTCATTTCTTCCGACTCGACGATGGCGTTGGGTGCTATTTGATCTATATCGGTAATGATTTCGATCGCAGGTTCTGGTTGTAATTCAGCAGCGGTTTCGGCAACTTGTGCTATTTCTTCTTTTACTGGAACGCTTGCGGTGGGAACGGTTTGAACTAAAGTTTCATTTGTTTTAGTCCCCGTTGTGCCAACTGGGGACTCAGACTTTTTTCCAGTATCGCCCTCCGTGGCAACTAGAATATTTGGTTTGAATAAAGAGGGTAAATAATTTATTTTTAAAAGGCTAAGCTCTAAATGCAGTCTAGGGTTTTTGGCGCTTTTGTAATGAATTTCGCATTGCGAGCAAATGCTCATGGCCGAAAGCAAAAAGGAGGTTTGTGTCTTTTCACTTTGTATGGAAAATTTATTTCTCGACTCGTCGCTTAATTCCATCAAAGCGAGCGTTTTAGGATCTTTTGCGAAAAGCAAGTTTCTAAAGTGCTCCATTAATCCACTAATGAATTGATGTCCATCAAAACCTTTTCGCATAATTTCATCCACTATTAAAAGTGTCTCGGTATGGTTTTGGGCTACTAAATGGTCTGTTAAGGTAAAATAATAATCACTATCTAATATATGAAGGTTCTCTAAAACATCTTTGTGCCTGAGTGAATTGTCGACCGAAAATGTAACATTCAAGTCAAACATGGATAGCGCATCTCGAAGTCCTCCATCTGCTTTAATCGAAATCAATTCTAATGCGGATGGCTCAGCTGTAATATTTTCTTTTTCGGCAATGTTGGCCAAGTGCTGGGCCATGTCTTTCCATTGAATTCGATTAAAGTCGAAAATTTGGCAACGAGAAAGGATGGTCGGTATAATCTTGTGCTTCTCGGTCGTTGCTAAGATGAAAATAGCATAGGAGGGCGGCTCTTCTAAGGTCTTTAAAAAGGCGTTGAATGCTGCAGCAGATAACATATGAACCTCGTCAATGATATATATTTTGTATCGACCACTTTGAGGAGGATACCTTACTTGGTCAATTAAATTTCTAATATCATCCACCGAGTTGTTGGATGCTGCATCTAATTCATGAATTGTTAAGGACGTATTTTCTTGAAACGAATGACAAGAAGCGCATTTTCCACAAGCTTCACCCTCTGGGTTCAAATTCTCGCAATTGATTGTTTTGGCTAAAATTCGTGCACAGGTTGTTTTCCCAACTCCCCTTGGTCCACAAAAAAGAAATGCTTGGGCTAAATGATTTGATTTTATCGCATTCTTTAAAGTGGTCGTTATATGTGCTTGACCTACTACGGAGTCAAAGGTTGTAGGTCTGTATTTTCGAGCCGAAACAATAAAATTTTCCATGATGCAAGTTAAGGTATATGCCTATAATTCCAAAATCAAATTAGGGTAGATGTAGTACTGCACTTACGGGAAAATGGTCTGAAGGAAATTTAGATTCCCACGTTTCTGAATGGGTGGTATGCTGGCTGCATGACACCCCATTTTTAACAAATATGTAGTCAATATGCTTTCCTACTTGCTCAGATTTAAAGGCATTGAATGTACTATATGGACCATAGTGCCCATTTTTGCTAATCTTTTCGGCGTCGATTAATTTATCGGCATCCTCTGGATTCAGGATAATTTTTATGGGTTCATCTTCGGGTGTTGCGTTGAAATCACCGGTTAATATCACGGGGGATTTTCCGGCAATTTCTTTTATTTTCGTGAGAACGAGTTTAGCGCTTTCTCTTCTGGCGATTTTTCCTAAATGATCAAAATGGGTGTTGAAGACATAGAATTTCTTGCCGGTTTTGTTTTCTTTAAAATATCCCCAAGTAACGACTCTTCGGCACGCGGCATCCCAACCAAAACCCACCTTGTCACATGAATCGGAAAGCCAAAATGTTTTTTCCTTCATCAGGGTAAATTTAACTTTATTATAAAATAAGGGGGAAAATTCACCTGACTCTTTTCCGTCATCTCGACCTTTTCCAAACCAAGCATAATTGGGTAATTCTGCAGATATATCTTTTATTTGATGGATAAATGCTTCCTGCATACCTATAAAATCTGCTTGATTATACTTAATTAATGCAGCGCAGTTTTTTGTTCTAAATTTCCACTGATTAACTCCATCTGATGGGGTATCCATACGGATGTTGAACGTCATCGCTTTTATTTGGCCGAAAGTTGGGATTGAACATGTGTTCAAAAAGAGTAATAAAACTAAAGTTAAGCCAGTAATGGATTTGTATATTTTTTCAATTTGCGGCCAAATCACATCATTATTACTGTTTTTAATGATGAAGTCGGCACCTTCTAAATAAGCCTCTTCGTTGGGCTGAGCCTTCATTAATGTATTAATATCTGTTGGGTTTGATGTGTCTCTCATATTAATTCTTTTTATTCTATCCGCTTTGTCAGCGGTGATAACGATTAATTTAGTGATTAATTCAGGCTTATTTTTACTATGAATCAAGGCACTTTCATAGACTAAAAAAGGTTTATTTTTTTGATTTAATTGCCATTCAATGGCTTTTTGTCGAACTGCTGGATGTACAATAGAATTGATTAAAGGGATTAATGAGGGATTTTTATTCATTTTTGATTTCACCCATGTTGGGCTATAGACTCCATTGTCTGTATATGACTGATCTCCTAGCAATTCCTTGATTGAATTTTTGACGGCTTCATTTTCATTTAGAATGATTTTTGCTTGTTTGTCGGCCTCAAAAACGGGAATTCCTAGACAAGAAAAAATCCGACAAATCATCGATTTGCCGGATCCAATTCCACCTGTAACACCAATAAACGGGATCAGGCTATGTATCATTTTTTATTCCTCAGTTAATCTTGATGATGCATCCTTTGATATAGCCGTCTTTTCAAATACAATTCTAGCACCTTTGCTTGAATCTACTTCAACGATAACTGTTTTTTCTCTGATGGAAATGATGGTTCCATGAGCACCTCCGATGGTTACCACTTTGTCTCCTGTTTTTAATTCTTCAATGAATTTTTTAGCTTCCTTCGCCTTTTTTTGTTGAGGACGAATCATGAAAAAATAAAATACAACAAATATTCCTCCAAAAAGGATTATTTGCATCATTTGGGGGTTTCCTGCTTGTAAGATTAGCATATAGGTAAGGGATTAGTTTGAATTTCTTTTGGGTAAAACTTCTATTTTAAAGGCAACTGTGTTATCAGCTGGTAATGTATTGCAATAGGCAGTTACGGTTTTTTGAACTTTTCCTTGCTTGCCTTTGGAATCAAAGATGACTTTAATAAATCCTTTTTTGCCTGGCTGAATTAATTCTTGGCTCCACTTCGGTGTTGTGCAACCGCATGAGGCATTTACGGATAATATTTTCAAAGGTAGATTTCCTTTATTTTTAAAATTAAATGTGTATGTGATGGAGTCTCCCTCGGTAATTCTTCCTAAATACACACTTGGTTGCTCAAAAACCATTTTCGGCCTCTTTTCGGGAGATGGACGCAAGTCCATAGGTATGGCATTTTCTGAAGCATTTAAGCTCTCTTTTTGCTTGTTTTCACACGACGATGCTAAAAAGAAAAATGAAATGATCAAAAAAAGATATCCTCGCATTGAATTAAGGTTTTGTTTTGATTTGACTCATCATTTTTTCTACATCTTCCAATAATTTCTCAGCTTTGATCTTCGTATCATTGACTACTTTTTTGCCTTCAGATTTTGCCATTGAATCTGGTATTTCTTTACCATCCACCATGTCATTGATCAATTGCTTTAATTGGTCTCTGTATTTGTTTAATTGGAAATACAGTTTGTTTCTCGTGTTTTCACCTTTGTCTGGTGCGTATAAAATCCCGACAACCGCTCCGGCTGCAGCACCCACGATAAATGCCCATAGGGTTTTTGAAGATCTACTCATATTATTTACTGGCTATGTCGATTAATCCTCGACCTGATTTTTGTATAATTTTTTCGCTTATAAGTCGAATCGATATTTCATCTAATATTCCGTTGATGAACTGCCCCGACTTAGGAGTGGAATAGTTTTTTGCTAATTCAATGTATTCATTAATACTAACTTTCACCGGTATGCTTGGAAATTTAATCATTTCAGCAACGGCCATTTTAAGTAGTATAAAATCGGTCATTGCTAATCTGTCGGACTCCCAGTTTTTGGTTTGCGCTTCTACCCATCCGTTTAAATCTTTATCTGATTCTAATGTGAATTCATATAAATCTTCAAAAAAGCTTTTATCATCTTCCCACTGTAGGGCTAATGGCTGCAAACTTAAATCTTCCAAAGCTTCAATTTTGAAAGTTTTGGTTGACATACTTTTAACAACATCTTTATTCAAATTCCAATTTAAATCTTTTTCCTCAAAATATTCTGTCATGCTAGGATGTTTTAACAGAAAGTTTTTCAAAATATATTTGATGATTTCTAAATCATCCTCGAAATTTTTACCGGCATTGGGTAAATAATCTAAAAATATTGGGTCGACTAGAATCGCTTCAATAAACAATTTTTTCAATCTAGTTTCTTCATCTTCTGACCATCCTATGTGGTTGTCTTTAAACGCAACCTGCAAAGATTTCCATTTGGGGAATACGGCTAATATTTTATTATTTTTAAATAAGGATGTTTTGGTGGAGTTCTCTAAAAGTCTTCTATTTTCATCCCATTGAGCAATTTCAGAAAGAGATTGTAAGTAAAATAAAATTTTCAAATACGTATTGTTGATGGCTTCTACCTCTGAAACCATATCTTTCTTAAGTTTTTCAGCAATCTTTTTCGTATTGATTTGATACTTTTTGTAGACCGACTGCGCTGCTTTTAAAGACTCTTCTGGGATTGTTTCTTCGGTAGGAATTTCTTGAAAAAATTCGGTTAATTGGATTTCGGCCAACTTCCTAAGTCCTTCTAAACGAGGCATTTGTTCCTCTTTAGCAATCATCAATGATAGGTCGGGTAAGAAAATGTATGTCAACTCATCAAACGCCAATTGGTGTTGCGCCCGTTCCTGGGTCCAGTAGGCATACATTTGTTGAAATGCTTTAACCCGAAGTAATCTTCTGTTTACCATCCGTAAATAAAGAGCGTTCTAATTATTTGAAAGCACAAAATTAAGGATTTTAATTTATAAAGCCCCTATATTTGTTGTCTATAAAATTAGCATGGGAGCATTAGGTCATTTAAATAAATATTTTTGGAAGTATAAATGGCATTTATTTCTTGGCATTTTTTTTACTTTTTGCTCTAACTTTTTCGGTGTTGTTCCTGCGCAATTAGTACGATATGCCTTAGATCTAGTTACAGAAACGATCGATGTCTATTTTCTATTCAAAGGTTTTCCCATTCAATCCGTATTTTATGAGGTTTTTGCTTCCACTTTATTTTATTATGGAGGTCTAATAGTCTTGATGGCTTTCATTAAAGGTGTTTTTTTGTTTTTGATTCGACAAACGTTAATCGTCATGTCAAGGCACATTGAATATGAAATGAAAAATGAGATTTATGCCCAGTATCAAACGCTCCCCTTATCCTTTTATCGAAAGCAAAACACGGGGGATTTAATGGCTAGGATTTCAGAAGATGTAAGCAAAGTTCGGATGTATGTAGGTCCTAGCATCATGTATGGGTTTAATTTAATTACTGTTTTTGCGCTGGTTATTTATTACATGGCCCAAGTGAATGTTACTTTAATGTGGTATGTGTTATTGCCTTTGCCTATTTTATCCGTTAGTATTTATTACGTTAATTCGATTGTGATGAAAAAATCGGAGGAAATTCAGGCTGGATTATCGTCGATTTCTACGCTGGCCCAAGAAGCTTTCTCAGGGATTCGTGTACTTAAATCATTTGTTCGGGAAAATCATTCCGGACAGCAATTTGCTTCGGCATCTGCTAATTATCGCAAGAAATCCCTTGATTTAGTTAAAGTAGACTCTTTATTCACTCCTTTAATTTCATTGCTCGTTGGATTTAGTACGCTATTAGTTGTTTATATCGGGTCAAAAGAAGTTATGGCCGGTGAAATTACCGTGGGTAACATTACGGAATTCATCATGTACGTATTTATGTTGACCTGGCCCGTGACTGCGCTGGGTTGGACAAGCTCTCAAATCCAAAGGGCAGCTGCATCTCAAAAACGAATTAATGAATTTTTACAAGCCAAATCAGAATTGGAAATTGGTAAACAAATAGTAAATCCAATCTCAGGTAATTGGGCATTTAAAAATGTAAGCTTTACCTATCCTGGAACGGAACGTGAAATTTTGAGCCAACTTAATTTTGAAATTGAATCGGGTGAATCAGTTGCCCTATTGGGTACAACCGGTTCGGGCAAAAGTTCTTTGGCCCAATTGTTGGCCCGATTCTATGATCCAAGCAGCGGTGATATTCTATTGGATGGAGTTTCGCTAAAAGATTGGGATATTAAGCATGTACGTCAATCGCTTGCTTATGTACTTCAAGATGTGTTTTTGTTTTCTACGACGATAGCTGAAAATATCAGTTTTGGTCAAGATGGTATGTCCAATGATCAAATAATGCATGCGGCTAAAATGGCAGATGTGTATGAAAATATCATGGAATTTCCGGACCAATTTGAAACCATTTTGGGTGAGCGAGGGGTAACTCTTTCAGGGGGTCAAAAGCAAAGGGTCTCTATCGCTCGTGCCTTGGCAAAAAATCCTACAATGCTTATTTTGGACGATTGTTTGTCGGCCGTTGACACCCATACCGAGCATAAAATATTGAACAACCTCAAGAAAATTATGGTGGGCAAGACAAGTTTAATTATTTCTCACCGCGTCTCTTCGGCGAAATTAGCAAAAAGAATTATGGTATTGCAAGATGGTCAAATTGTTGAGACAGGAAATCATCTCCAATTGATGAAACGGAAGGGATATTATTATGAATTATACCAAAATCAATTGAACGAGGAGGATACTGGTTTACAATAAGTTTCCGCTCAATCTGATTAATTCTATTTCAGCGGATTTGGCTGCAAATTTAGTTTCAATTAACCTTGTCTCAGCTGATACCGCATTTCTTTGTACTTCTCTCAATTCATAGGAAGTTGCGATACCAACCTTAAAGCGATCAAATGCTATGTCAATATTTTGCTTAGCAATGGCATAGTTTTCGGTCTCCAAAGAAATTAAATTCAATGCATTTTCATAGGCAACAAATGCTCTTTCTAAATTGGAAATAAGTGCATTTTTAAGGTCATCAACCTGTAACTGTGCAATTTCAGCATTGATCTTTGCGTTTTGAACTCGACGTTTTTGGTTATATCCGTCAAAAATATTGATGGTTGCTCTTAAGCCATAGTTTAACACATCACTTGTTCCTCTTTGCACCCCAAATCCCGCCCCATTGTTTACTTGGCTCATATTGTAACCGGCCAATAAATCGATTTGTGGCATTTGTAAACTTTGAATGCTTTTGGTGTCTAAGTCGGTAATCTTTTTAGTTAAAAGTGCACTTATTAAAGTTGGATTCTGCTTTAATGCGAATTCCTTTAATTCAGGAAGATTTAGTTTAGGTAATAAATCAATTTTTGAATCTACATTAAATTCTTCGCGATGATTCCTGACTAATAATGTGTTATAGCTAATTTTAGTATTTAAATAAGACTGTTCTTGAGCGATTAATAAGGCTTTGTCCTCATTGTAATCTACTTGGGCTGAATAATAGTCTACTTTCGAGCCTTGGCCAACTTCATATCGATCTTTGGCTAATTTTAGGCGGTCATTTGAAATTTCGAGTCCTTTTTTGAAATTATTAACACGTAAATTTTGTCTAATTAAATCATAGTAGGAAGATGAAATAAGTGATATCAAGTTTTCGATGGCGGTTTCTGTTTGCTTCGCGCCTAGGTTTTGCAATTCTTTAAATCGGTCTCGCAATATGAACATTCCTTTGCCGTCATATAGCGTCCAAGCCATAGTCAGACCTCCATTAGCAGAATTTGAGTTTACACCACTTTGAACCAGGGGAGGCCTTAATCCTCCAAAAAACTCTTGGTCTAACCCAGAAATCGTATAGTTTTTATTAAATGTACCTGTGATCGTCGGTAAAAAACCTGCATTACCTGGTGTATTGTCATTTAATGCTTGCTTTTCTCTTTTCTTTGAAATTTGAATCGAATAATGATTCTGTAAGCCTAATTGAATAGATTCTTCTAAACTTAAAAGTTTTTGTGCAGAAACTGAGCTATAAACAAAGGTAAATAATACGATTAAACACAGGTAAGAAAATTTCATAATGTATGGTTTTCAAATGATCAATAACAAATTTAATGATTTTGATTAAGAATTCTATGCCTAATACCTATAAGTCCCCATAGTATAATTTGGATCCTTTTTTTTAATTTGCGACATGTCATTGCTTAAGATTCATTCCATTCTTATTTATCCCATTAAATCTTTGGGAGGTATTAGTTTCTCAAAAATTAGCGTTGAGCCTCCTGGCTTGCAGTATGATAGACGTTTTTTGTTGGTGGATGAACAAAATAATTTTATAACCCAAAGGACTAGGCCGGAATTAACTAGGTTTCGATTAGAATCAAAACTAGGTGGTTTTGAAGTTTTAGACGTATCGACTCAAACCACTAAATACCTTAATTTCAACCCTGTGTTGGGTTCAACGGAAGAAGTTCAGATTTGGGATGATCGAGTGATGGCACATGAGGTTTTGGAAGATTGGTCCGTTTGGTTTACTGAAAAATTAGGTCAATATATACGCCTCTTTCAGTTGTCTACGAGTTTTTCTCGGGCCACAAACCCCGCATATCATACCGAAAAATCAAAGATAAGTTCTTTTGCAGACTCTCTGCCCATATTGTTATGTTCGGAAGCCTCATTTAATTATATGGATTCACTTTTGGATCAGCCTTTAGATTGGCGCCGATTTAGACCCAATATTATCGTATCCAATCAAACGGCGTTTGAGGAAGATACCTGGCATGAAATATCAATTGGAAGTGAGGTGAAATTGTTTGGGGCTAAACCTTGCGCTAGGTGCCAACTAATCAATGTGAACCCTAATGACGGTACCTCGGATTCCCATATATTAAAAGCTTTATCCCAAACCCGAAAATTTGAAAACAAGGTTTATTTTGGACAGCAATTTGTTCCGATCTCCCTGGGTGAAATCAAAATAGATGATCTGATCACGATTCATAAACGTAAGGATGCGATTGTTTAGAACCTTACATTTTTTGAGCGTCGATGTCGTTTTAGGTGCTTGCCTTTTCCAATGCTTATTAACGAATATATTTCTTCAAGGTCAATTCCCACCCTTATTGGTGATCCTTGCCTTAGCTTTTACTGTTTGGGTTATTTACCTGGTAGACCGATTGTTAGATAATCAAAAACCTGTTCTCAATTCTCCGATTCACGATTTTCACCGTCGAAATGCGTTAAGTATTAAATGCTTGATTGTGTGTAATATTATAATCCTAACTACCATAGTTATAAATTTACCTAAATATCTAATTATTAATGGCGTAATCATTGCATTTTTAGTGCTTGCTTATTGGGCCTTATTGTTTTACGGATATTTTGATCGAATAAAGTTTAGTAAAGAAATATCTACTGCATTTATTTATGCCATGGGAATTTTTCTTCATGTCTATTTGAATGAAAGAGAAACACCTTATCTGTTATTAATTCTCATGTCATTTCTGTTTTTTTTATTGGCTTTACAGAATTTAATTTTATTTACTTTATTAGCTAATTCAGGTCTTAAAGGGGATTTTATACTGAAGGGTATAGAGGGTGTATTTGTTTGTTTGTGGTTGGCAATTTTATTTTTTAGCCACTTATCTGTTTTTATGCTCCTGCCTTTTTTAATTACTTTTGTAATACACCTTTGGATTCATTATATTTCTAAAAGTAAACAGTGGGCATGGTTAGGTGAAATAGCCTTTTTTAGTCCCTTATTTTATTATTTATATGCGATTATTTCAACATAAAGAAGCTTATCGCGCATTGGGATTTCCGGAATTTCGTGCATATGTAATTGGTAATACGTTTTTTACGATTGCCTTACTCATACAAGAAGTATTAATTGCCTATGAAATTTATAAAATCACGCATAATCCTTTAGCCTTGGGTTTAATTGGACTTGCTGAAGCTGTTCCTTTTATCTCATTAGTTTTGTTTGGGGGGCATTTTGCCGATAATCATAATAAGAAGAGGATTATGCAGTTTACGCTATCCATTATTATTTTGGCCTCCTGTATTTTACTCTATTCAAGTAGCCAGTTGAAGTCCGGAGATGCTCAAATGCACATCTATGTGATCTATTTTGTTATTTTTTTAATTGGTTTATCCAAAGGTTTTTTTAGTCCTGCAGCTTCCTCTTTGAATCCATTTTTAGTTCCTAAAGAGGTTTTTGCCAATGCCGCCACTTGGAATAGCTCTTTTTGGCAGTTCGGTTCCATTATTGGCCCTGGGGTTGCTGGATTCTTATATGCGTATGCAGGAATTGAAGGCTCATTGTTTATCGTGATTCTTTTGCTGTTAGTTGTCATGATATGCATTCTGCAAATTAAAAGTCGGCCTGTCCCCGCTAAAAATATTGTTCATGAATCTATATGGCAGAGTCTTGGGGAAGGGATTTCTTTTGTTTTTAAAACTAAGATAATTTTATACGCTATTTCCCTCGATCTTTTTTCAGTTCTTTTTGGCGGGGTTATTGCCATTTTACCCATTTTTGCGGAGGACATTTTGCATGTGGGAGCTGAGGGATTAGGGATATTAAGAGCCGCTCCCTCTATTGGAGCAGTGATTACGATGGTCACACTCATTTATTTTCCACCGCTGAATAAAGCTTGGCGTAATTTATTGTTGGCCATTGCCGGTTTTGGGGTGGCTACTTTGGTTTTTGCTTTGTCCACCAACTTTTGGCTATCTGTTGCCGCACTATTTTTTACGGGGGCTTTTGATTCTATTTCAGTAGTTATCCGGCAGACTATTTTACGGTTTTATACACCGGATGAAATGCGCGGTCGAGTTTCATCTGTTAACGGCGTATTTGTTAGTACTTCGAATGAAATGGGTGCTTTTGAATCGGGTGTTGCCGCTAAATTTTTTGGAACGATTCCTTCTGTGATCTTAGGAGGTTGTGTTACTTTACTATTAGTCAGCATTGTCGCCATTAAATCTGGCGATTTATTTAATTTAAAAATTGAAGATGAACTGAAATTGCGAGAATAATAGCGTTAGAATTTTATACCTATTTTTCAGATTTAGCTCTTTCTTTCTAATCTATTTTGCTTGCTTCGACTCTTCCTTAATCCGTATTTCCTCTGCGATTCTTAGTTCCTCGGCAACCCTAATTTCTTCCGCAATTCTGTGTTCCTCAGCCAGTCTTTCTTGTATTCTAGAACTATAGGGTTTCAAAGTTGCCAACATGCTTTTT
>CAIZMB010000168.1 GCA_903933935.1 uncultured Cytophagaceae bacterium | reverse complement strand
TTATTAAAATCTCAATTTAATCACATTAATCATTTGGATCTTCGCTTGGATGAAGTGGTAGCGGATGTCGCTAGTTTAAAGACTAATTTCAAGCAATTAGAAAATAAGTTTGAAGTATTAGATACCAAATTTGACGCACTAGAATCTAGGTTAGATGCCAAAATTGATTCACTAATTGCTCAGTTTAATGAATTCAAAATGGAGCTCAGATTAGAGATTCAAATGGCTATTCACAAATCCATGAAATGGAGCATTGGCCTATTAGCTTTCATCATTACCTTTTTGAAAGCATTGGAGATGCTTTTAGCCAAATAATTCGGATTAAAACTATTTTCCCAATACGATATTAACAATACGTTTAGGAACGACAATTACCTTAGCAGGAGAAACTCCTGCTAAAATTTTAATCACCTGTTCGTTCGCCAAAACTCCCAATTCTATTTCATTTGGAGAAGCAGAGCTTGCGAAATCAAGTGTTAATTTAACTTTGCCATTAAACGATATAGGGTATTTAAAAGAATCCTCATTCAAAAAAGAAGGATTAAATTCAGGGAATTTAGCATAGGATATTTGGCCTGGTAATTCTCCAATTGCTACCCATAATTCCTCTGTAATGTGGGGGGCGTAAGGAGATAGTAAAATTAACAACTCCCTCAAAATAGATTTTTTATGGCATTTTAGTTGGCCTAAATCATTCACACAAATCATTAGCGTTGAAACCACCGTATTAAAAGAGAATCGATCTAGATCATCCTTGACTTTTCTTATTGCAGTATGCAGCACTCGAAGCTCATCGGCTGAAGCAACTTCATCTACCACCTTATTTACCTGAGTATTTTCGTCAAAGAATAATCGCCAAACCTTTCTCAGAAAGTTGTGCGATCCAGAAATCGAATTCGTATTCCATGGCTTAAACTGTTCTAATGGGCCCAAAAACATTTCATAAACCCGTAAAGTGTCAGCCCCATATCTTGCGATTAAATCATCTGGATTTACTACATTATATTTTGATTTAGACATTTTTTCAACTTCCCAACCGCAAATATATTTACCTCCTTCTAGGATAAATTCAGCATCATCGGGCACATCATTTCTAGACTTTTTAAATGCTTCTATATCTAGAATATCATTTTCGACAATATTCACATCCACATGTAGGGCAGCAACCTGAAATTTTTCCTTTAACCCAAATGAAACAAAAGTGACCTTTTCTGAATCCTTTAGCCGGTATACAAAATTAGATCTACCCTGTATCATTCCTTGGTTGATCAATTTTTTAGCAAATTCCTCTTCATTCACTAAACCAAGATCCTTTAAAAATTTATTCCAAAAACGACTATAAAGTAAGTGACCTGTTGCATGTTCTGAACCCCCAATATATAAATCAACCGCCTTCCAATAATCTATTGCATCTTTAGAAGCGAATTCTTCTTTGTTTTGAGCATCCATATAACGGTACCAATACCAAGAGGAACCGGCCCAACCAGGCATTGTGGACCATTCGTATTCATATTGATTTTTATATTTCCACTCAGCAGATGCACGTCCCAATGGAGGTTCACCTGTTTCAGTTGGCAAATATTTGTCAATTTTGGGTAATTCTAAAGGCAATTCTGATTCATCAATCAAATAAGGTAACAATTCACCATGACTATTGGGTTTAAAAAAAACCGGAACCGGTTCCCCCCAATACCGTTGGCGAGAAAAAACAGCATTGCGCATTCGGTATTGAATTTTTCCCTTACCGATACCGCGCTGTTCCAACCATGAAACTAACGTGTTTGTAGCTTCTTTATAAGATAAACCGTTGATAATTCCAGAATTAATATATTGCCCCTCTTTTGTTGCATCAGCCTGTTTTTCGATTCCTTTTTGAGCATCTAATATGGGAATAATAGGTAAATCAAAATGAGTAGCAAAATTCCAATCGCGCTGGTCCCCGGACGGCACGCCCATAACAGCACCTGTTCCATATCCCGCCAACACATAATCAGCTAAATACAATGGAACACGCTCATTATTCACCGGATTAATCACATAGGTTCCCGTAAATACACCTGAAATTTGCTTAACCTCAGAAACACGATCCAATTCCGACCTAGATTGAGTCCATTTTACATATTCATCCACAGCATTTTTCTGCTCAGGAGTAGTTAACGAATCTACCCATTCATGTTCAGGCGCTAACACCATAAAAGAAACGCCATAAATCGTATCGACCCTCGTCGTAAAGACTTTGATTTTTTTGTCTTCGACATTTTCAATATCAAAAGTAACCTCAGCACCTATTGACTTACCAATCCAATTCCTTTGTTGCTCCTTAATGGAATCCGACCAATCAACCTCATCTAATCCCGTGAGTAATCGGTCAGCATAAGCCGTAATTCGCATAGACCATTGGCGCATTTTTTTCTGCTCAACAGGATACCCTCCACGTTCAGAAAAACCATCTTTAACCTCATCATTAGCCAAAACTGTACCCATAGCAGGACACCAGTTCACCACAGAATCATCCAAATAAGCTAAACGAAAGCCTAGTGTATATTTATATTGTTCTTCTTCGGTGTAGGAATTCCAAACATCAGCTGTTATTCTTGGTAACTCTTCATCGCAAACAGCCCGAAGATTTTCAGAACCCTTTTTATTTAAAATATCAATCAAGGTGTCAATCGATTCAGCCTTATCTGTCTCCTGGTTATACCATGAATTAAATAACTTCATGAAAATCCACTGAGTCCATTTGTAATAAGAAGCATCAGAAGTCCGGACTTCACGCGACCAATCAAAAGAAAAACCCATGTTCTTCAGTTGCTCGATATATTTTGAAATATTATTTTCAGTGGTCACAGCTGGGTGCTGACCCGTCTGAATCGCATACTGCTCAGCCGGCAAACCAAATGAATCAAAACCCATGGGATGCAAAACCTCAAATCCCAATAGCCTTTTATAGCGCGATATAATATCGGATGCGATATATCCCAGCGGATGCCCCACATGCAATCCAGCACCTGATGGATACGGAAACATGTCAAGCACAAAATACTTGGGTTTGTTTTTTTTTATTTGAGATTTAAATGTTTCATTTTTTTCCCAAAAAGATTGCCATTGCTTCTCAATCTCACGAAACTGATACTCTGTACGCATAAAATTTCTATAATCATTTAAAGAACTCGCAAATTAAGTCTTTTTTGTTAAAAAATATTTACTCTACTTTATTGGTAGATTAAGTAAAGTCTATTAACTTTGTAGAGAATAAAAATGAATTATGTCTTTACCTAGTGAACCCAGTAATTTCAATAAAAATTTTCCTAGCCTTTATAAGGCAATGCAGACCATTTGGAAAAGGGAAAGAAGTGTTACTGAAATAATCATTCATTTAAGCAATGCTGTAGGCCTAATGATTGTTGGCCATCTCCTATTCAGTTATCTAACGACAGAAAATTTAATCGCTGTTTTTAATTCTGTTAATTCTGAAATTTTATACTATATCGCTGGTGGGTTTATTGCCCAAATGATCGATGGTGCCCTTGGTATGGCTTATGGGGTTACCGCAACCACCTTTTTATTATCCGTCGGAATAACGCCTGCAGCTGCATCTGCTTCGGTTCACGCCTCCGAAGTATTCACCTCAGGTGTATCAGGTTATATGCACCTGAAATTTGGAAATGTTAATTCAAAATTATTCAAAACATTGGTTATACCTGGCATCATTGGTGCCATTTTAGGCGCTTATGTACTATCAAGTCTAGAAGATTACTCCACTTATATAAAACCAATCGTGTCAATTTACACCTTGTTTTTAGGTGTCATCATCATTCGCAAAGCATTGATTAAAAGAATGGAAAAGCGCCAACTCAAACGTGTGGGCTTACTTGCACTTTTTGGTGGTTACCTTGACTCAATCGGTGGTGGCGGTTGGGGACCCATTGTTTCATCCACCCTAATCGCATCAGGTAGACATCCAAAATACACCATTGGAAGTGTGAATTTAACCGAGTTTTTTGTTTCTCTTGCCTCATCCATCACCTTTTTCACCGTTATTGGCCTAGGCTATTGGCAGGTGATCATTGGCCTAATTCTTGGCGGTGTCGTTGCCGCACCCATAGCAGCTAAACTTGCCAACAAACTCCCCGTGAAATCTATGATGATTTTAGTAGGTTTGGTGATTATCATCGTCAGTCTCAGACAAATCATTTTAGGTGTTCCAAAATTTTTCTAGTCAACCACCATCTTCCTTAGGCTTATTTGGTTTTTTGACGAAGTGAATTTCAAAAAATATACCCCTTTGGAAACTCGAGATACATCAATCCTAACGGGAACCAACTTTTCAATTTGAGCATTATTCATTATTTTTTTACCCGTAAAATCAATCACTTCATACATACCACTATCATTCGTCATAATTTGAACATATTCTTTACTCGGATTTGGCCATATCTGAATGGATGAATTTTCAACATTGCTAGACAATTCAGACTTAAATGTATTTTGCAATAACTGGACACCTCCGGTAGCTAAGCCTATACTTAAATCCATCAAACCATCTTGATTCCAATCAGATATAGATATCAATGCCTTTTGACCAAAATTAAAGAACTCGAAGTTAGCGTCAGATTGCCAAAAAATCAACGACGTCTTTGGGTCCAAAATACCTACATGTAAACGGCCTAATTTATCGATGCCCACGAAATCCAACTGACCATCTAGGTCGGCATCCGCCAAAGCAAATGATTGTAAAACCCAATCTGTTTTTTTTGAAAGGCCACCCCAATCAGCACTTAGTGTTTTCGAAAAAGAATTGTCATAACTTCGAATTCGACCACTTTTTTCTAAAACCAACAAATCTATTTGGCCATCTTGATTCCAATCCATAAACAAAGGCCGATCCCCAGAAGATAATCCAGCAAGCTTATATTGTTTGATTTCAGAAGTATTTGAAGTACAATACCTTATTTCCGGCCCTAAAAATGTTTGTATCGATATGATTAATTGGCGCCGACCGGAAGAAATAAGATCCGACAAAGACAATTGAATATCTGTTCCTTGAATCAGTTTAGAGAGACCACCAAAATCATCCGTTTTGAAAATTAATTCCGGTTTTAAATTACTACCTACATTTTCATAATAAAAAATAGATGCTCGGACACCCGTTGGACCCCGAATTCCTGCATTCCCTACATATAAGTCTAAATCTCCATCTTGATCCCCATCCCACCAAACACAAGATGCACCCTCACCCACATCAATCATTTCAGACTGTAAATAATTTTTTGATATTAATACCCAATCACCCTTTTCAAATTGAAATAAAGAAACCGAGTTTTGAAAATCCTGAATATACCCTCCATTATCAGCAACATTAGTAGAAGTCAATAATTCCATTTGCCCATCCCCATTTAAATCCAAAGGAAATGCCGCCGCAAAAGAAGGAACCGAAACGGGATTTTTAATCGGGTAATCAAAATCTGCTTTTAAAAATTTAGCCTGATTTAAAGTTCCCGTATTTGGCATATAAACAAGGTTTGAACAAGTAACATGACCAAATAATAAGTCCTTAATGCCATCCTTATTTAAATCTAGCAAGTTCAAACTATTGCCCGTATGCATTGTTTGATACGGCGATAAATTGCTATTTAGGGCAATTGACGTATTTCCAGAAGCATTACAAGGTACCCCAAATAAAATATCTCGGCAGTCGTTGTGAATAAAATTACCCCAACAATCACCTACTTTCTGGAATTGTAATCCCATTAGGCCAGTCTTCTCAACCGACATATTATTATGAAATTCTAGGTAATGTCCGCCAGGCTCAAAAGATAAAATATCAGTATCACCATCCCCATCTAAATCCCCAATGGCAGGTATGTCAGATGCAGCCACATACAAGTTTATTTTACCAGAAAATCCTTCACTAAAAAGTGCCTCAGAAACGATATCAAATTTAATGCTTGACCCGTTCGAAATGTTTCGAAACACTTTAACTCCGGCAGAAGTCGACGTGAAAAGATCCTTTCTCTTATCCCCATCATAATCACAAGCAATGAGCCAATTTTCAATGAAAGGGAAATTTTTCTCATAGATTGGATCATAGATCAATGAGATGGTGCCGCCCTGTATTGATTTATTGATATAGGTAAACAACTTTTGATTCGTTCGGTCAAAGGCAAGCACATCTTCGGTTCCATCCCCATTTAAATCAATCTGTGTGAATTGCACCGCATTTAGTCCCCCAGCCCATGGATTTTTCAAAATTCCTTTGCCATTCGAGACATTAATATCTTGATTAAACTTAAATTGAAGGCCTTGACCTAAAATTTGAGCACTAAAAACCAGTAAAAAAAGGAATACTAAATTTTTCATTCGATATTTGTAGACGCAATATGCAAATTGGAGCATTAAATATAAAATGAAGGTTACTAATTCATTGCTTTTAGAGAAATTTTTATCCTCCTCTGGGATATCAACCGACACCCGAAAAATAGAAAAAGGAAATCTCTTTTTCGCATTAAAAGGGCCTAATTTCAACGCCAATATACTAGCCAAAGAAGCCTTAGAAAAAGGAGCATCCTTCGCAATCATTGATGATCCCAAATTTGATTCAGGAGAAAAAACATTATTAGTGGAAGATGGCTTAAAAGCTTTACAAGATTTAGCCCTCCAGTACAGAAAAACCCTAAAAATTCCCATCATTGGACTCACAGGTTCGAATGGTAAAACCACAACGAAAGAACTTATTTTTTCCGTTTTATCTCAAAAATACAAATGCTTTGCAACCGCTGGTAATTTAAATAATCATATAGGCGTTCCTCTTTCTATTCTCTCAATCAAGCCCTTTGACGAAATTGCCGTGATAGAGATGGGGGCTAATAAACAAGGTGACATTAAGGAATTAGTAGATATCGCACAACCCACACATGGTTTAATTACCAATATTGGCAAAGCACATTTAGAGGGTTTCGGAGGAATTGAAGGGGTAAAAAAAGGAAAAGGAGAATTGTTTGACTTTTTAGCTGAAAATTCTTCCACCGTATTTTTGCCAGAAATTAAGAATGTGGTGCACGAAATGTATGCTGAAAGGGAATTTACTAAAACGATTTTAGCTAATCAAGAAATGCCTATTCAGTTGGTGACATCAACCCCCACCATCATTTACCAAACAGCATCAGGAGAGAAAATAACCACTCAATTACCCGGTGTTTATAATTTTGAAAACATTCAAATGGCCATCGCCATTGGAAAGCATTTTGATTTAACCGATTTAGCCTGCAATCAAGGAATTGCTAATTACCTACCTTCCAACCACCGATCTCAATTCATCAAATCTGGAAGTAATCAGGTTTTAATGGATGCATATAATGCCAATCCCACTTCGATGCATGTGGCTATAAGCCATTTTGCGGGAACAACCAATAACCCGAAAGTTTTGATTTTGGGTGACATGTTTGAATTAGGCGAGGAATCAATAAAGGAACATGCCGATTTAGGGAAACTAATTTCATCCTTCCAATTTGAAAAAATATTATTAGTGGGTGAACAAATGCAGCATGCACTCAATCATTTGCCACAAGCATTTTATTTCCCAGATAAGTTTGGATTGCATAATTGGCTTCAAGATAACCCAATTAAAAATTCATTTATACTAATCAAAGGTTCTAGAGGAATACAATTAGAAAGTGTTCTACCATTTTTGAGCGTATAAATCGTGTGAATCAGATCAATTAATCAGTATAATTTTACCGTTAAATAGGAGTTCAATAAGATTTTGCGTCATAAGAAAAAAAAGATTAAATTTGCACTTTATTAAGATAACAAGCATAAAAAATATGGCATTAGCAGCAGGTACTTATGTACCATTCAAAGTCAAAGATATTGCATTGGCCGATTGGGGTCGCAAAGAAATTCAATTAGCTGAAGCAGAAATGCCCGGCCTAATGGCATTGAGAAGAGAATTCGGAAAAGCCCAACCATTAAAGGGAGCTCGCATCGCAGGATGTTTGCACATGACAATTCAAACAGCCGTTTTGATTGAAACTTTAACTGCTTTAGGAGCAGAGGTAACGTGGTCTTCTTGTAACATATTCTCTACACAAGACCATGCAGCGGCCGCAATTGCTGCTGCAGGAATTCCAGTTTACGCTTGGAAAGGCATGAACGAAGAAGAATTCAATTGGTGTATCGAGCAAACTCTATTTTTTGGAGAAGACAAGCAACCGCTTAACATGATTTTAGATGATGGGGGAGATTTAACCAATATGGTTTTTGATGAATACCCAGAATTAATCAAGGAGATCAAAGGTCTATCTGAAGAAACTACCACAGGGGTTCATCGTCTATATGAGCGTATGAAGAATGGCACTTTATTTTTGCCAGCGATCAACGTAAACGACTCGGTGACTAAATCAAAATTTGATAATAAATATGGTTGCAAAGAGTCTTTAGTAGATGCTATTCGTCGTGCGACAGATTTGATGTTGGCCGGAAAAGTTGCGGTTGTAGCAGGTTATGGAGATGTAGGGAAAGGTTCAGCTGAATCTTTAAGAGGTGCGGGTTGCCGAGTTTTAGTCACTGAAATTGATCCAATTTGTGCACTTCAAGCTGCCATGGATGGATTTGAAGTGGTTCCAATGGACGAAGCCGCTACCAGAGCTAATATTTTTGTTACTGCTACTGGAAATGTGAAAATTATTCGTGATCGTCACTTTAAGGCGATGAAAGATAAAGCAATCGTTTGTAACATCGGTCATTT
>CAIZMB010000167.1 GCA_903933935.1 uncultured Cytophagaceae bacterium | reverse complement strand
TGGCATTACCAACCTATGAAAATGAAAATTTAAATGTATCTCAATCATCTAAAGTAAACTACCTCATTCCTTTTAGTTTAGTGACTAGTTTATTCTTTCTATGGGGATTGGCTAATAGCTTAAATGGTACTTTGGTGAAGCAATTCCAAACAGCACTTGATTTACAACGTTGGCAAGCCAATATTGTTGAAACCGCATTTTATCTAGGGTATTTTATAATGGCTCTACCTGCAGGATATGTTATGAAGAAGTTAGGGTACAAAATGGGGATATTAATTGGACTAATATTATATGCTGCTGGTGCATTTTTATTTTATCCTGCAGCTGAAGTTAGGTTATACTCATTCTTTTTGGCAGCCTTATTTTTAATTGCAAGTGGAATAGCATTTTTAGAAACTGCAGCCAATTTATATGTAACAGTTTTAGGAGATCCCAAATCAGGTGATTTTAGACTTAATTTTGCACAGTCTTTTAATGGAATTAGCATAATTTTAGGACCAGTAATAGGCGGATTTTTTATTTTCTCTGAAAAAGAATATAGCCGTGAATTATTAAATAGCCTTCCTGCAGCTGAAGCTGAAGCAATACGGATTTCACAAGCGAATTCAGTACAAATGCCCTATTTAATTATTGGTATTATCGTTGCCATCGTGGCTATTTTATTTGCCATCACAAAAATGCCTGAAGTAACAGAAGCGACGAATACAGTCGTTAGCAAAACGAAAATTACGATAGCTAGCTTATTGAAAAACAGACATTTAACACTTGGTATTTTAGCTCAATTTTGTAACGTTGGAGCCCAAGTATCTTTATGGGGGAATTTTGTTGATTTGAAAATTGATTTGGCTAGTGAAACAAATTTATGGATTGTACAAAAGATTTATCAAACAACTAATGCTATGTCGCCCACTCAGATTGCGAGTTTTCACGCTTCATTTGCCTTTGTACTTTTTATGTTTGGTAGATTCATTGGTACTTATTATATGAGTAAAAATGATTCAAATAAAATTCTAGGGATCTATTCAATTGGGGCAGTAATTTCGGTAATAATTTCAATTTTTGGGGGTGGTGTTTATGCATTAGTTGCTTTAATGATGGTTTATTTCTTTCAATCCATTATGTTTCCTACTATTTTTGCATTAGCGTGTAAAGACTTAGGTGAAGGCTCTAAATTAGCATCTTCGTTAATTATTATGTCTATTGTAGGTGGAGCCATTATTCCTCCAATTACAGCTGCGTTATTTAAAATTAGTACTCCTGTGGCTCTAATAATTCCATTATTGTGTTTTATGTACATTGTATTTTACTCTTATCATGGATATAAGTTGCCCAATCAGAAAGTTTAATGAAAAAATATATTTTATTTTTAGATTTAGTTAATAATGAAAGACTGATATCAGAGTATATAAATTACCATAAGGATATTCCAGTAGCCATTAAAAATAGTATTTTTGAATCTGGAATCACTTCTATGGAGATTTATCGATTTCAAGACCGATTAGTCATGGAAATTATTGCAAATGAAGAATTTAGTTTTGAACATAAAAATAAATTGGATATGAATAATTCTCAAGTTATAGCTTGGGAAAAACTAATGTCTACTTATCAAAAAAGTATTCCAGGAACTCCAGAAAATGTTAAGTGGGTTTTGGCCGAGAATATATTTAAATTATAAATAATGGTTACTAAAAGAAAAACTTTTTTACAAATTAATGACGTTGACAATTTATTGGTAGCGTTGCAAAATTTAAAAAAAGGTACTGAGATTATTCACAATGGCAACAGTATTATTTTACAAGATGATATTGACGCTAAACATAAATTTACGACAGAAGCAATTCCAATTAATGGAGAAGCTGTGATGTATGGGGTTTTAGTTGGTGTGGCCAAGCAAGCGATACCCAAAGGAGGTTTAGTACATACCTTTAATTTGCACCACGCTTCTCAAGAATTTAAAGGAAAAGTAAAAGATTATCATTGGACTCCACCAAATGTCGATCAATGGAAAGAATTAACTTTCAATGGTTACCATAGATCTGACGGCCAAGTGGGAACTCAAAATTTTTGGTTGGTTATTCCCTTGGTTTTTTGTGAGAACAGAAATATTGAGTTGTTGAAAAACGCATTTATTAATGGTCTAGGTTTTCAAAAAAATGACCCATTTACAGAACAAGTAGTTTTATTGAAAAACCAGATTCAAAATGGTGAAGATTTAAAGCTTCCTAAATTTGATAAGTCAAAGAAAACCACATTGGTACACAAAAGTGATTTATTTAAGAATATTGATGGGATTAAATTTTTGACTCATGAAAGCGGTTGTGGTGAAAATAAGGATGAATCTGATAATTTATGTTCATTATTAGCTGGCTATTGCCTTAACCCAAATGTAGGAGGTATAACACTATTAAGTTTAGGTTGTCAAAATTCCCAAATTAGCTTATTTCAACAAAAATTGAAGGAAAAAGATCCTAATTTTTCTAAGCCATTATATATTTTTGAGCAACAGCAAGATGAAGGAAGTGGGGTGGAACAAATGTTAAGTGAAGTAATTCATAAAACGTTTGAAGGCTTAGTTGAAATCAATAAATGCAAGAGAGCTCCTGCACCTTTATCTAAACTACGCGTAGGTGTAAAATGTGGTGGATCGGATGGTTTTTCAGGAATTTCAGCAAATCCAGCCATTGGGCACACAGCAGATTTAATAGTAGCATTGGGAGGAACTGTGATGATTGCTGAATTTCCAGAATTATGTGGCGTTGAACAAGAACTTCAAAATAGATCCATTAATAGTCAGGTAGCTGATGATTTTGGCTTAATGATGCGAGAATATGCAAGAAGAGCAGCTGCTGTAGGTGCTGGTTTTGACATGAATCCTTCTCCTGGTAATATAAAAGATGGCTTAATTACAGATGCTATAAAATCAGCCGGAGCAGCCAAAAAAGCGGGTTCATCTCCTATACAAGCATCCGTTGGATATGGGCAATATGTTACTAAAAATGGTTTGAACTTAGTTTGTACTCCTGGAAATGATGTATTAGCTACGACTGGTATGGCTGGAGCAGGAGCTACTATCCAGCTATTTACTACGGGGTTAGGAACTCCAACTGGAAATCCTATCTGTCCAATGGTAAAATTATCAACTAATACTAGGTTAGCTGAAAAGCTACCCGAAATAATCGATATAGATTGTGGCCCCATTATTTCTGGTGACAAATCAGTAGAAGAAATAGGTGAAGAGGTTTTAAATTATATCATCAAATTAGCTTCAGGTGAAATTAATACCAAAGCAATGGATTTAGGACAAGATGATTTTATGTTTTGGAGAAGAGGAGTTAAATTATAATCTAATCGTATGATTTTTTCATTAGAAAATAAAATTGTTATAATTACCGGGGGTAGTTCTGGAATTGGAAGAGCTATTTCAATACTTTTTGCCCAACAAGGGGCAGAGGTTCATATATTTGACTTGCACAGTCCGTTAAGTATTGATACGATAGCTGAAGTTCAACAATTCAACAAAAATTCTAAGTTTCATCCGGTTGATATTACAAATGAACAATTAGTATTAGATGAAATTAATACTTTAAAGGTCATTGACATACTAATTAATAACGCTGGAATCGCACAAATTGGAAATGTTGAAAATACAAACGCTGAAGACTTTCAAAAAATCTTTGATGTTAACGTAAAAGGGGCATTTAACTGCATTAAAGCAGTTATTCCTGCCATGGTGAAAAATAAGTGTGGTGTTATATTGAACATGGCTTCAGTAGCTTCCTCGGTAGGAATTCCAGATCGATTTGGATATTCAATGACAAAAGGAGCGATTAAATCCATGACCCAATCCATTGCCAAAGATTATATTTCAAAAGGTATTAGATGCAATTGTATTTCTCCGGCAAGGGTTCATACGCCATTTGTAGATGGATTCATTCAGAAAAATTATCCAAATAATCAAAAAGAAATGTTTGACAAGTTGTCTGCTTCTCAACCCATTGGCAGAATGGCTAAACCAATAGAAATTGCTCATTTGGCCTTGTATTTATGCTCAGACGAAGCATCTTTTGCAACAGGTTGTGACTATCCATTGGATGGTGGTTTTTTACACTTAAATAATTAAATAAAATGAAAACAAAAATATTTTTGACTTTACTAGTGATCTCTACACTATTTTCATTTAAAGCTGATAATCCGATTAAAATCTTATTTTTTGGCGACTCCATCACGCAAGCAGGCGTTGGTAAAACTGGATACATAACAAAAATGGCAGAAATGCTAGCTTCTAAGGGGCTATCTGGAAAATATGAATTAATAGGAGCTGGAATAGGAGGAAATAAAATATATGATCTTTACTTACGACATGAAGAAGATGTGATAGCTAAGAAACCAAATATTGTTGTAATCTATATTGGAATTAATGATGTATGGCATAAAACCTCTTCTAGAACAGGAACAGATTATGATAAGTTTGAAAAGTTTTATCATGCTTTAATAAAGAGGATACAAAAATATGGAAGTCAAGTAGTTATCTGTACACCTACTTTGATTGGAGAGAAGTATGACTCTACAAATGAGAATGATGGCGATTTGAATTATTTTTCAACGGTCATTCGAAAAATAGCTTTAGATGATAATTGTAAATTGATCGATTTACGTAAAGCTTTTATCGATTACGAAGCTAAATTCAATTCAGAAAATAAAGCATTAGGCATATTAACATCAGATAGGGTACATTTAAATGAAGCTGGTAACGTATTCTTAGCTGAAGTTATGTGGGACGTTTTAAAAGACTTAAAATAAATAGAATGAAATTAGTAAGAATTGGAAAGGTAAATAATGAAAAACCTGCGGTATTAATAGATAATAAATACTTCGATGTTTCAGATTATGTAACGGATTACAATGAAACATTTTTCGAAAATGAGGGTATCCAACATTTAGAAACTATAGTCTCCAAGAATGATTTAAATCTAATACATAATCCAGAAAGAATTGGATCTTGTGTGGCAAGGCCTTCAAAAATCATTTGTGTGGGTCTAAATTATATAGATCATGCAAAGGAAACGGGAGCGGAAATACCTAAAGAACCTATTTTGTTTTTTAAAAGTACCACTGCTTTAAATGGTCCTTTTGATGACGTCATCATACCTAAAAATTCCTCTAAAACAGATTGGGAAGTAGAATTAGCCATTGTAATTGGCAAAAAAGCCCAATATGTTTCTGAAAAAGAAGCTTATGATTACATTGCTGGATACTGTTTGCATAATGATTATTCGGAAAGAGAATTTCAATTAGAAAGAGGAGGTAATTGGTCAAAAGGAAAGGGATGTGATACATTCGCTCCCTTAGGACCTTTCTTAGTAACTAAGGATGAAATTAAAGATGTCCATGATTTAAACATGTGGCTAGATGTTAATGGTAAAAGATTTCAAATTAGCAATACCAATCAGTTGATCTTTAATGTGCCCCAAGTAGTTTCTTATATTTCGCAATTTATGACATTGCTCCCGGGAGACGTCATTAGTACAGGTACTCCACATGGAGTGGGGCTTGGTTTAAAGCCGCCTATTTTTTTACAACCTGGTGATTGCGTTACCTTGGGAATGGATAGTTTAGGAGAACAAAAACAAAATTTAGTGGCTTATTCATAATGATTGATTCACATCAACATTTTTGGACTTATAATTTAAACCGAGATGTTTGGATTACAGAGGATATGGAAAGAATTCGCAAGAATTTTCATCCTAATGATTCAATAGAATTATTTGCTCAAAATCAAATTGACGGATGTATTGCTGTTCAAGCAGATTCGTCTGAAGATGAAACCTTCTTTTTATTATCATTATCCGAACAATCTGAATTCATAAAGGGGATAGTAGGTTGGGTGGATTTGCAATCAAATAATATTGAAAACCGATTAACTTATTTTTCACAGTTTGAAAAGATTGTTGGCTTCCGACATGTAGTTCAGTCAGAATCAGATCCTAATTTTTTAGCTAGACCTAATTTTTTAAAAGGAGTTCAGTTATTGGAGACATTTGATTTTTCCTATGATTTACTTATTTATCCTAACCAATTAAATGCTGGCATTGAATTTTGTAAAAGAAATGGAAATCAAAGGATCGTTTTAGATCATTTGGCAAAACCTCCTATTAAATCAGGTGACATTGCTAAATGGAAAAAAGATATTGAAAAATTTAGGGAATTGCAGAATGTTTCCGCTAAAATTTCAGGTTTAATCACAGAAGCGGATTGGTTTAAATATAATGAGGATGATATTTTATATATAATTGACATAGCTTTAGAAGTATTTGGAACTGATCGATTGATGTTTGGAACAGATTATCCAGTTGTTTTAGTTGCAGACGAACTTTCCAACTGGGTACAAACGTTTAATAAATCGATCGCAAAGCTATCGCCAAATGAAATAAAAAAAATTACCCTAGATAATTGCCTTAAATTTTATAAAATAGACTCATTATGAATTTAGGATTAAAAGAGAAAGTGATCATCGTTACTGGAGGAGCCAAAGGAATTGGGGAGGGAATAAGCGAATGTTTAGCACTTGAAAGTGCAATGGTGGCGATCGTTGGACGAAACGAAACTGACAACTTAAAATGTATTGATAAAATTCAAGCCACTGGTGGGCAAGCTTTTTCTTTTGTTGCAGAATTGAGCGATCCAAATCAGTGTAAAAAAGTTATAGATGAAATATTCAATAAATTTGGGAGAATAGATGGATTAGTGAATAACGCTGGAATTAATGATGGGGTAGGGTTAGCAAATGGCACTTATGAGAAATTTGTTCAATCCTTGCATTCGAATTTAATTCATTATTATTTATTAGCACAGGCTTGTTTACCCCATTTAATTAAGTCTAAAGGCTCAATAGTTAACATTGGCTCAAAAGTAGCGGAAACTGGACAGGGTGGAACATCCGCATATGCAGCATCTAATGGAGGTAGAAATGCTTTAACAAGAGAATGGGCGGTAGAATTGCTGCCATATGGTATTCGTGTTAATGCGGTCATTGTGGCAGAATGTTATACCCCCATGTATGATAAATGGATACAAACATTACCAAATCCATCACAAACCTTAAGTGAAATAGAAGATAGAATTCCATTAGGTAAGCGAATGACGACTAAAGAGGAATTGGGAGCTATGGTAACTTTTTTATTATCTAGTAAATCTAGCCATACCACTGGTCAATTAATACATGTAGATGGAGGTTATGTTCATTTAGATCGTTCATTAATTTAATAATATGGATTTTAGCAAAATTGAAAGTCCTGGGTTGATTGTATTTCCTGAAATAGTAAAGTCAAATATTAAAATGGCTATTGACATGGTTGGCGGGAATGTCGCTCGATTAAGGCCTCATATAAAAACGCATAAAACCCAAGAGGTGAATGACTTACTATTAAAGGCTGGGATATATAAATTTAAATGTGCCACGATTGCAGAAGCAGAATTACTAGCAATATCAAATGCTAAAGATATTTTATTATCTATTCAACCCACTGGAACAACTCTTTTAAGATTTATAGAGTTGACACTTAAATATTCGAAAAATCAATTCTCTTGTTTGGTTGATGATTACTTAGCTGCCGAAAAAATTAATGACTTAGCTGTTATTAATCACGTAGTAATCAACATATTTATTGACCTAAATGTAGGAATGAATCGTACCGGAATCGTTCCAAAGGATGCATATCAATTGATTGAAAAAATAACTAATCATTTACCTAATCTGACAATTAAAGGACTTCATGCATATGATGGACATATACGCGATTTTGATATGGATACGCGTATTAATCATGTCGAACAAGATTTTATTGATTTTTATGAATTAATTGAGAAAATAGACAATAATAAGTTTGAATTAGTTGTCGGTGGAACACCTAGCTTCCTAGTGCATCGTACGAACAATCGATTTGTCTGTAGTCCAGGGACTTTTGTATTTTTTGATGTAGGTTATTCTAAATTATTTCCTGAAAATACGTTCAAAATGGCTGTTCAAATTATATCAAGAGTCATTTCTAAACCAACAAGTTCAACCATTTGCATTGATTTAGGACATAAATCGGTGGCAGCAGAAAATCCAATTGAAAATAGAGTTCGATTTATAGATTTTCCAAATTGGACCCTAAAAAGTCAAAGTGAAGAACATGGAATTATTGAAGTTAATGAACATGCTAACATAGAAATTGGTCAAATCATTCGAATGTATCCATATCATATTTGTCCTACAGTAGCTCTACACCAAAATTTGCAAGTCATTGAGCAAGATGAAATGGATGGCGAATGGATAGTAAAAGCACGGAATCGTAAAATAAATATTTAATATGCTAATCTTTGACGCTCATTTAGACTTAAGCATGAATGCTCTAGAATGGAATCGAGATTTACGCTCTTCAATTACTGAGATTAATTCTAGAGAGGAAGGCATGACTGATAAATTAGATCGAGGAAAGGCAACAGTATCCTTAGAAGAATTACGAAAAGGAAATATTGGGATTGTAGTGGCTACGCAAATAGCTCGATATGTTGAAAAAGCATCTCAATTACCAGGTTGGAATTCTCCTGAGCAGGCTTGGGCACAAACACAAGGTCAATTAGCCTATTATAAAGCTTTGGAATCGTTGGGAGAACTTTATCCCATACGAAATTCAAATGAACTAGAAATCCATTTAAAATATTGGAGTGGTTCTAACGATGTAAAAAAAAGAATTGGTTATATATTAAGTTTAGAGGGTGCTGATTCTATAGTATCTGTTGAATACTTAGATATAGCATATAATTATGGATTAAGAGCTTTAGGGCCAGCTCATTATGGGCCAGGTAGATATGCTCAAGGTACAAATGCAACGGGAGGTTTAGGACCCAATGGAAAAGAATTATTATTAAAAATGGAATCTTTGGGGATTATCTTGGATGCAACCCATCTGTGTGATGATAGTTTTTGGGAAGCTATGGAAATTTTCAATGGATCTGTTTGGGCAAGTCATCAAAATAGTAGAACACTTGTAAACCATAATCGCCAATTTTCGGATGAACAATTTAAAGAAATCATTCGACGAGGAGCTGTGATAGGATTACCTTTAGATACTTGGATGATGGTTCCGAATTGGGTTAGGGGAGAATCGAATCCAATAACTATGAAAGTGGACTTAAATGTAATGATTGACCATTTAGTTCATATCTGCAACCTTGCAGGAAATACAAATCATGTTGGAATTGGAACGGATTTAGATGGCGGGTTTGGAACTGAGCAATCACCAATGGATATTAACACAATAGCTGACCTCCAAAAAATTCCAGATTTATTGTTGAAAAGGGGTTTTTCAAATGACGATATTTCGAAAATTTGCCATCAAAATTGGATTAATTTTTTAGTTAACCATTGGAGTTAACAATTATACAGAACCTGGGGGCGGACTGTATGAGGTCCAACCTCCATCCACGATTAAGGTTTGACCCGTAATTTGATTAGAATTATCTGATAGCATAAATAATATCGCGTTTGAAATATCAGTTACATTAGCTATTGAACCCATAGGGGTTATTTTAGTCCATTGATCTTGAAAATCTTCGATTAAAGCTGTTCTTTCTGTTAGGGTAGCACCTGGTGAAACAGCATTTATTCGAATGCTTAAAGGAGATAATTCCACTACTAAATTCCTAACAAGCTGGATTAAAGCCCCTTTTGTCATACCATAAGCCACTAAATCTGGATGAGCTTGATGTCCAGTAACTGAAGTAGTAACTACAATGGATCCTTTTGATTGACTAGCATTTAATAATTTGGCAATAAATTGGATTAAAAAGAAAGTACCTGAAACATTGACTTTTAACAACAAATCCATGGATTCCCTAGGATAATCTAGAAAACTACCAAAAGTGGTAATTCCACTATTGCAAATGCAACCATATAAAGTTCCAGGTGTATTATTGATGGTTTCAGCTAAGTCACTTAAAAATATTTCACTACTAGAATCACCTATAATACCTAAATGGTTTTTTAACGCATGTTTTTCTAATTGCAATGAGGCTGATTTGAATACAGAAGGATCAATTTCATTCCAAATAACAAAATAACCTTCTTTGCATAATTGTATAACTACCTCTAAACCAATTCCTTGACCTGCACCTGTGACAATTACCTTTTTCATTTTAATGAGAGTCTCTTGTTACTTTAGAACCTGAACCACCCTTTAAAAAATCAAAATCTGCACCCACATGAGCTTGTTCTACCCGTTCAATAAATAGACCTACATAACCTCTTATAGACTTTACAGGTACAAAAGGATTTGTAACTTTTCTTTTAGCCAATTCCTCTTCAGAAACTTCCCAATGAATGCTCCTATTATTTAAGTCTAATTCTATATAATCACCATTTTCTACCCAATTTAACGGTCCACCAGCAGCAGATTCAGGACTAACGTGTAAGATAACGGTACCATAACCTGTACCACTCATACGTCCATCTGAAATTCTAACCATGTCTTTTACTCCCTTTTCTAATAATTTTTTAGGTATACCCATATTACCTACTTCAGCCATACCAGGGTAGCCTTTTGGGCCTACATTTTTCAGAACCATCACTGAGTTTTCGTCAATATCTAAATCTGGTAAATCAATTCTAGCATGATAATCTTCAATATTTTCAAATACTACCGCTTTACCTCGATGTTTAAATAAGGATAAAGAAGCTGCTGAAGGTTTTACTACAGCACCGTTAGGAGCCAAATTACCCTTAACTACTGCAATTCCTGAATCCAATTTGAAAGGCTCATCGAAAGTTGAAATAATATTGCTGTCGTAAATAGGAGTGTTTTCAATGTTTTCACCAACCGTCTTACCATTCACTGTTATAGCATCTGTATTCAAATACTTTTTCATTTGATTCATTAATGCAGGAAGACCACCTGCATAATATAAATCTTCCATGAAATGCTCGCCTGAAGGTTGAATATTA
Organism: uncultured Cytophagaceae bacterium; assembly: GCA_903933935.1. Classification (GTDB taxonomy): domain Bacteria; phylum Bacteroidota; class Bacteroidia; order Cytophagales; family Spirosomataceae; genus Aquirufa. Next base: position 1,119 of record CAIZMB010000167.1, on the reverse strand, counting down.
GCTAGTAAAGGTATTTGTCTAGAAAATTGATCAAAATCATTCAAATCTAATTCTACCCCAATTCTTCCTGCAATGGCTAATAAATGAATTACAAAATTAGTAGAGCCACCAGTAGCTGCATTAACCCTAATTGCATTTTCAAATGCTTGTCTAGTTAAAACTTTAGAAATTTTCTGATCTTCATTAACCATTTCGACTATTCTTCTACCCGAATTTTGGGCTAAAACTTTTCTACGCACATCAGCAGCTGGAATAGCAGCATTTTGAGGTAAACTTAATCCTAAAGCTTCCACCATTGTGGCCATTGTAGAAGCTGTACCCATAACGGCACAATGTCCAGGAGTTCTTGCCATACAAGCCTCAGCTTCAACAAATTCTTTTTGAGTTAACTCACCCAATTTATACGCTTCTGCAAATCGCCAAACATCTGAGGTGCCAATATCTTTGCCTTTAAATTTCCCTTTCATCATGGGCCCACCTGAAATAACTAAAGTTGGCAAATCTACACTGCAAGCACCCATCACTAAGGAAGGAGTAGTCTTATCACATCCACACATAAGAACAACGCCGTCAATCGGATTAGCTCGAATGGATTCTTCTACATCCATGCTAGCTAAATTTCTAAAGAGCATAGCTGTAGGTTTTATTAAAGTTTCGCCCAAAGACATAACGGGAAATTCAACTGGAAATCCTCCAGCTTCAATTACACCTTTTTTGACAAATTCTGCGAGTTCTCTAAAATGAGCATTGCATGGTGTTAATTCAGACCAAGTATTACAAATACCAATGACAGGTTTACCTTGAAAGTAGTCATCTGGAATACCTTGATTTTTCATCCAGGCTCTGTATATAAAGCCATCTTTTCCTGTTTTACCAAACCATTGTTGCGAGCGTAAATCTTCTTTATTCATTTTCAAAGTCTAAGGTTTTTTTTAAAACAAAGCTATTATCCGGACCTAAAGAATAATAACAAACTCTAACACCATTTTCTAATTCTGAATATTGGTCATTTTTAAATTGAAAGGAACGAACTATATTAGATTTAACAAAATATAAAGAATCCTTTCCTGAATAACCAAATTCTTGTCTACCCTTTAAATTAGGAATTTTTATAAAAAT
>CAIZMB010000166.1 GCA_903933935.1 uncultured Cytophagaceae bacterium | reverse complement strand
TGATTAAACCTTATTTGTTAAGAAGAGAAAAGCGCCAAGTAGCAGCAGATTTACCAGAGAAAATGGAATCCATCACTTACTGTGGAATGTCTGAGGAGCAGGAGCGTTTATACGACAAGACGAAATCTTTTTATCGCGATGTTTTATTGAAGCAAATTAAAGATGAGGGTTTACAAAAATCTCGTTTTTCTGTGCTACAGGGTTTAACGAAACTGCGCCAACTAGCCAACCACCCTTTATTATGTGAAGAGGGGTATGTAGGAGAGTCAGGCAAAATGGAAGCAGTATTAGAAAAATTAGAAACAGTGTTAGAGCAACATCATAAGGTATTAATTTTTAGCCAATTTGTTCAGCATTTGCAGATTATTAAGCGTGCTTTGGATGAGCAAGGTGTTGCATATGCCTACTTAGATGGAAGCACAACCGATCGAAAAGGCCAAGTGGAAAGCTTCCAAAAATCGGATGGACAATCCGTATTTTTAATTTCACTCAAAGCAGGTGGTGTAGGATTAAATTTAACTGCGGCTGATTATGTGTTTCTCCTAGATCCATGGTGGAATCCTGCTGCTGAAGCCCAAGCGATTGATAGAGCCCATCGAATCGGTCAAGAAAAAACAGTATTTACCTACAAGTTCATTACGAAGGAAACTGTTGAGGAGAAAATTTTAGCTTTGCAACAACGTAAACTTGATTTGGCCAATGAATTAGTTACCTCTGATGAAAGTATTCTACGCGCTTTAAGCGAAGACGAAGTGCTGGATTTATTAAGCTAAAAAATTACTCCTTTAGCCCCAGCTTTACTAACTTTTCAAAAGTTAGTAAAGCTAGGCTAAAGAAATGGAATAGCCTTCATTCAGCTGATCAGCTTTCTGATTATTTATATTTTTACTAATATGTTTTTTGCGACTTCATGGCTAATGAAAATCGGCTTTTCTTCTGCGATTTTCAATGAAACAGATCTGTCAAATGTGTTGATTTCTACTACTTCAAGCCTAGCTCCTAAGCTTAAATTTAGTTTAGTGAGCAATTGAAGAAATACTGCTGAGTCTTTTGCAACTCCCATCAGGGTACATGTTTCGTTCAATTTCACTTCAGATAAATGCAGGTACCCCAGTTCTGGAATTTCTCCTTCCTTATTAGGAATTGGATCTCCATGAGGGTCTATTTTTGGAAAGTCTAAAAAAGAATCCAATTTATTGATTAATGTTTCTGATTCTATATGTTCCAATTGCTCTGCTATTTCATGTACTTCATCCCAATTATATCCAAGCTTTTCCACTAAAAATACTTCCCAAAGACGATGCTTTCTTATGATGCTAAGGGCAATACTTTCACCTATCTTAGTCAATCGAACTCCTTGATATTTTTGATAAGTGACCCATCCTTTTTCAGCTAATTTTTGCAACATATCTGTTACTGAGGCGGCCTTGTTATTTGTCAATTCAGCAATGGAGTTAGTGGAAATATCTTCTTTAGTCCCTTCGCAGAGCCGATATATAATTTTCAGATAGTTTTCTTCAGCTAATGATGTTGCCATTGGAATTGTAGTTGGCAAGCAATTTAAATAAAATATACGATAAATTAATTTTTAGTCTAGACTAAAAATTAATTTTGAAGCAACGTAAAATTCTGTATATTTGAGACTAATTAGTTGAAACCAATAAAAGTCTTGGAAAATAGAAAACAATCAAATTCTCTTTCTGAAGTTTTTGCAAGTATCCCAATCCCTAAAGGCAATGGATTTTGGCGAAATTTAAGGGCCTTTATGGGTCCTGGCTTTATGGTGGCTGTCGGGTATATGGACCCTGGAAATTGGGCTACGGATTTATCGGGTGGCGCTCAATTTGGTTATACACTTCTCTCTGTCATCTTAATTTCTAGCTTATTTGCCATTTTACTTCAACATCTAGCCCTTAAATTAGGAGTGGCTACAGGGCGAGATCTTGCCCAAGCATGTGGAGACTATTTTTCTAAGCCGGTCGCATTTTTTTTATGGATTTTATGCGAATTGGCTATTACCGCATGTGATTTAGCGGAGGTTATTGGTTCTGCTCTAGCCTTACATTTGCTTTTTGATATTCCTATTTTGATGGGAATTCTGATAACAATTACCGACGTATTTTTGATTTTATTTTTGCAGAAAAAAGGATTTAGGGTCTTGGAATCAATCGTTTTAGCCTTATTGGTTGTGATTGTTTTATGCTTTGCTTTTGAACTTTTATTATCCAAGCCTGATCTTTATTCTATTTTAAATGGCCTAATTCCACAAAAATCGATTTTTTCAGATGAGCGTCAATTATATGTAGCGATTGGTATTTTGGGCGCCACGGTTATGCCCCATAATTTGTATTTGCACTCGAGTATCGTTCAAACAAGGGCCTTTGCAAAAACGGATGAGGATAGAAAGAAGGCAATAAAATTTGCAACTATTGATTCTACGATATCTTTAGGACTTGCTTTTTTTATCAATGCTGGAATTTTAATTCTGGCAGCATCCACTTTTTATTTTAGTGGCAACCAAGGTGTTGCAGAGATTCAAGATGCTCATAAGCTCTTAAACCCCGTTTTAGGGAGTCATTGGGCTAGCATTATTTTTGCTATTGCTTTATTGGCTTCTGGCCAAAATGCGACTTTAACAGGAACATTAGCGGGTCAAATTGTCATGGAAGGGTTTCTAGATTTACGAATTACGCCTTGGCTTCGGCGTTTGATTACTAGATCAATCGCCATTCTGCCGGCATTTTTTATTACCTGGTGGTGGGGAGATAATAAAATAGGTGACTTATTGATTTTCTCTCAAGTAATTCTTTCCATGCAATTATCTTTTGCTGTAATTCCACTCATTTGGTTCACGAGTGACGAAAAGAAAATGGGAAAATTTGTCAATCCTACCTGGATAAAATGGTTGGCTTGGGCAACCTCAGCCATTATTTTGAGCCTTAATGTATATTTAATTGCTCAATTTGTTTGAGATAATTTAGGAAGCAAGGCTTTCGACCAAATATTGTCTTGGCCTACAATAAACTTTTTTTCAAATACCACATCAGTCAATATCGGAGCAAGTATCCCTTCACCCAATTTTATATGCTTCTCAATTTTCCAAATCTCATTAATTAATCCTGCTGTATAGAATTGATTAGCCGTACGCGTACCACCTTCCACCATAATCGATTGAATGTTATTTTGATGACAATAGGTTAATAAAGCGTCGAGGAATTCGATTGGATTTTTATCACCTAATGCTATCCATTTTTTGTTAGCAACGGTTTCGCTATGGCGCTTCGTAAATACAAGCAATGGCTCTTGATCCTGTACTAATTTTAATTCTTTGGGCAATCGATTGGAAGGATCTATGATGATTCTTATGGGAGAGTTTCCTGGCCAAAATCGAACATTGAGCGAAGGATTATCAGCGATAGCCGTTTGAACGCCAATTAATATCCCCTGATTTTCAGCGCGCATTTTATGGACGAGTTGTTGGCTTTCTGAGTTTGAAAATGAAATGGGTTCTCCATTTACCCCAGCGATAAAATGATCTTGCGAACAGGCAAATTTTAATGTGATATAGGGTTTTTGCTCTCGTTGAAAATGAAAGAATTTTCGATTTAATTCTTCTCCTTTTTCTGCTAGCAATCCTACCTCAACTTCAATGCCTGCTGCTTTCAATCTTGCAATTCCCTTGCCGGTAACAATAGGATTGGGATCCATATTGCAAATGATCACGCGCTTCACCCTACTTTTAATTAATAAATCGGCGCATGGAGGAGTTTTGCCATGATGCGAGCAAGGTTCTAAATTCACATAGACGGCAGCGCCTATGATATCTAAAGGATTAACCAGGGAATTTACTGCATTCACTTCGGCGTGTGCTTCGCCATAATTTTGGTGATAACCTTCCCCTATGATGCTCTCATCTTTTACGATGACACAACCTACTAATGGATTGGGAGCAACGAATCCTGAACCCATGATGGCAAGGTCTAGAGCTCGTTGCATCCAAAATATTTCCTTATCCAATGACATGATTGGCTTCTTCCACAATCTCTTCTTTTGATTTCTTGTAATTACTCGACATAAAACTGTAAATCGCCGGAATGATGTACAAGGTTAATGTTGTTGAAAATATCATACCTCCCACAACTGCAATACCCATCGATACCCTACTTTTTGCTCCCGAACCTAAAGCTAAGGCGATAGGCAAAATACCCAAAATAGTACATAGGGAAGTCATGACGATAGGTCTAAATCTGGCAGCAGCTGCAACTTTTACCGCTTCTAATTTAGAAAGGCCCGACTCTTTTTTCTGATTAGCAAACTCCACAATTAAAATTCCATTTTTGGTCACAAGTCCTATTAAAACAATAATTCCAATTTGGGAGAATATATTAAGTGTTTGGCTGAAATCCCATAAAGTTAATAACGCACCGGCAACGGCTAATGGAACCGTAAATAAAATAATAAGTGGATCTACGAAACTTTCAAATTGGGCCGACAAAATCAAATAAATCAATAAGATAGCCAGCGCAAATGCGAATAACAAAGAGGAACTGGATTCTTTAAATTCCTTACTTTGGCCGTCATATGCGGTAGAGAATGATACATCAAACGTTTCTTTGGCTAGTTTGTCCATCTCATTTAATGCTTCTCCCATCGTCACACCTTTGGCCATTTGCGCCTGAACTGTAGCGGCAACATAACGATTGTAGCGATATAGTTGGGGCGGCGTACTTTGTTCGGTTATTTTAACCAAATTGTCCAACTGAATTAAATCCCCGCGATTGTTTTTTACATATAAGGATTTTAAGTCTTTCACATCATTTCTTAAATCCCGATTGATTTGACCAATGATTTGATATTGCTTGCCATCCATCACAAAATAGCCAAATCTTCTTCCAGAAAGACCTAGCTGAAGTGTTTGGGCTACATCTTGAATCGATATTCCTAAATTTTGTGCTTTGGCACGATCAATTTCTAAACGCAATTCAGGTTTCGTAAACTTCAAATTGACATCCGAATTTTCAAATTTCGGGGACTCTCGCACCTTCGCTAAAAACAAAGGCATCATTTTTTTAAGTTTTTCAAAATTAGGCGCCTGAACCACAAATGCAATCGGCAATCCACCACCCCCACGCTGACCAGTAGATAAGGTTGGATCTTGAATTAGAACTGCTTTTGCCCCTGTGAACTTTTTAATCTTAGGTTGCAACTCTTCCGCGATCGCTTGTTGGGATCTCCTGTTTCCTGGATCTGTTAACATAATACGCATACTCCCTGTATTAGATCCTCCATTTCCAAAGGGTGGAGACGTATAGGCATATATGTTTTTTCTTTCATTATCAGGAATGGCATTCATCAAAAAGTTTGACATTTCATCCGTATAATTAAGCATATATTCAAAGGTAACCCCTTCAGGAGCTGTTGCATTTACTCTTAACATCCCACGATCCTCTAACGGTGCAAGCTCTGATGGTATTGCACCTGTTTTAAATAGCGCATAAATAATTCCAAAAAGAGACACAACTAAAACCCATGCAAGCCAACGAACATTCAAAAAGGAATTTAAGGAGCTCTCATAAGCACGATTCAACCAAACAAAAAATGGTTCAGTTACGCGGTAAAACCAGGGCTTTGAGTGACCACCTTTTAAAAGTCTTGAACCTAACATTGGAGTTAATGTCAATGAAACAAAGGCTGATATAATCACAGATCCGGCGACAACGATTCCAAATTCACGAAATAAACGGCCCGTAATTCCTTGCAAGAATATAACTGGCAAGAATACAGCAACCAACGTAACCGTGGTCGAAATAACAGCGAAGTAAATTTCCTTAGAGCCCTCTTGTGCAGCTTTCCACGGACTTAAGCCTTCTTCAATTTTAGAGTAAATATTCTCCAAAACAACAATGGCGTCATCCACAACTAATCCAATTGACAACACAATGCCTAATAAAGTTAATACGTTGATCGAAAAGCCAACCAAATACATAAAGAAGAAAACTCCAATTAGACTTACAGGAATCGCCGTCAATGGGATGATCGTCGAACGCCAATCTCTCAAGAATAAAAATATAATAATTGTTACCAGTAAAATAGCGGTTAATATAGTCTCCTCCACCTCTACAATCGATCTTCTTACATATCGCGTGTTGTCAAAGCCTTCTTTTAGCAGGACATCATCTGGCATGGTAGTTTGAATTTGAACCAATTTCTTTCGAATCGCATTGACAATTTCAATTTGATTTGAGCCTGGCTGAGGAATCACTGCAATCGAAATCATTGGGACATTATCCCGTTTAAACATGGTCTTTTCATTCTCAGAAGCTAAAACGACATCTCCCACATCCGAAAATTTCACGGATCTGTCACCCTCTTCTTTGATAATTAAATTTTCAAAATCTTCCACCGTGGTTAATCTACCTTGAGTTCTAACCGTTAGTTCCGTATTGGCTCCCTCGATACTACCTGATGGCAATTCGATATTTTGTTTGGATAAAGCCGCTACAATATCCGGTGCCGTTAATCGAAAAGAGGCTAAACGATCAGGATCTATATTCAAGCGCATTGCATATTTTTTCTCTCCCCACATTTGAACCGAACTTACCCCTGGAATAGTTTGTAATTTCTCTTTAACATTTCGAGTGGCGATCTCATTTAAATTTAAAATATTTCTCGTTTTAGACGATAAATTTAAATTATAAATAGGTCCAGAATCGGCATCTGATTTTGAAATTACAGGTGGGTCCACATCTTTTGGCAACACAGCCATAGATCTAGAAACACGGTCACGCACATCATTTGCCGCATCTTCAATATTAACAGCTAGATCAAACTCAACGGTGATACTAGATCGGCCATCCCTGCTCGAACTAGTCAATGTTCGAATACCCGCAATTCCATTAATGGACTCTTCTAGCGGTTCTGTAATTTGAGATTCAATAATATCAGCATTAGCCCCCGTATAACTAGTTTGCACATTTACAACAGGAGGATCCACGGATGGATATTCCCTAACACCTAAATAATTATAACCAATGAGCCCAAATACAATAATTGTAATGGACATGACAATGGCCAAGACTGGGCGTTTAATACTGATTTCTGATAATGATGCCATCGTTTTATAGGTTTATACTGCCTTTAAGGCTAATGATTTACTGTTTAAAATTGTTTTTTGTAACTCTTCCCAAACTTCCAAAAAAGGGAGTTCACGCGCACTTCCATTCGCATTAAAATAAATATTGGCAATGCCCCCCTTTTCCTGATATGCCCCTGAATAAGACATGTACTTCTTAAAATTGGCAAAATGACCGCATAAAATTAAAGCAGGAATTTTGAAAGCATTTGCAATATGTGTTGGTCCGGAATCGATTCCTAAAAAAAAGTGCGCCGACTTTATTAACATACACGTTTCTTCAATACTTGTTTTTCCAACCAAATTCAAAAAGCTTTTGCTTGAATAATTTAATGGTTCATGGGTGCCAATTTCAACCACATTAATTCCATACTCTATGGTTAACAAATCAAGCAATTGAATCCAATTTTCATCCTGCCATTCTCTATTAAGATCAGTCGATTTCCGATGTAAAACCCAGTAATTCCCATTAAATGGAAGCTTTAGTTTAGCTTGGTTTATAAAAATGGAAGGGGATGTTTGATCTAAATTTAAATGACACAATCTTGAAAAATTACCAAGAAGATTACTCGATGTATAATAATTATGAATCGTTAAATCTATTTCTTCAGCATATGGATTCTCTAATTTTGTGCCAAAAAAAGGATCTTTCCTCAAGTCATTTAAATGCAAATTGTAGAACTCTGTAAATGCATTTTTTCTAGTCATTAAAATACTGAATAGTATGTTGGGTTCCAAAATGACTTTGGTAAGACCAGGATGCTTAATTAAAACGGGAGCAAAGACTGGCTTTACGATCCAATAAATTTCTGCACCTTGAAATTTTTTATGTAATGCATCTATTATGGGTTCTGAAGCTACAATGTCTCCTAAATGTTCTGCCAGCAAAATGCCAATAAACGTCTTCTTTGGATGAAATAATCGCTTGAAAAAAAGTGTCAAATTCAAAAATCCATAGGCTACTAGCGCACGAATTAAATAAGTTAATTTGCGAAATTTATAGGACCATAAAGATTTTGTCAAATAGATACTAGGCATTTGATATTATTGAACCACTTCTTTTATTTCAACATCACCATCTGGTTTAACTTGAATAATTCCATTTGTGATTAAGGTATCGCCAATCGAAAGACCAGATAAGATCTCCACGGTACGTTCCCCACGAGTTCCAAGCTCAACTTTCTGAGGAACGGATTTCCCATTTTTTACAAGAAAAACTTTACTGCCTTTGGCCTCTGGAATAACAGACTCAGTCGGTATTAATATGGCGGACCCCTTACTTTTTAAAATCAGGTTAACTTTAGCGTATGCTCCAGGAACCAACAAGTTAACGGGATTTGGCGCTAATGCTCTAATCTGTAATGTACGTGTTAGTGGATCGATTTTTGGATCAATGGCATATACTTTTCCAATAAAGGTCTTCTGCTCATTTTCCGTGGTAAATTCGATTGTACTTCCTTGACGTATCGCCGTTGCATATTTAGCAGGAATAGAGAATTCTATTTTGGCAGGATTTGTATTGGTTAACGTGGCAATCTTGGTGGCAGGGGAAATATAACTTCCCATACTCACATACCTAAAGCCAACTTTCCCTGAAAATGGGGCCTTTAATGTAGTTTTTAAAATTTGTGATTTTAAATCTTCTATGTCGGCAGATATTGTATTCACAGAATTTACAGCAATATCATATTCTCTTTGAGAAATAGCTTCTTTCTGTAAAAGTACTTTTTGCCTTCCTTCATTATCCTCAGCTAACTTTTTATTAAACCCTAATTTTTTTAATCTAGCCTGTAATTCATCATCGTTTATTCGTAATAAGACCGTGCCCTTTTGAATATTATCACCTTCTTTGATGTTAAGCAAAATAATTCTTCCTGCTATTTCAGATCGAATTTCAACTTCTTCATTCGGTAATATACTTCCTGTCGAGCTTAAAATATCATCTAATTTGGTCGACTTGACTACGGTTACGATGACAGCTGTTTTACCACCTTTCCCACCTGGACCTCCCTTCTCTTTTTCTTTACCCTTCATGTTATCTTTTGATTCTGAATCGGAAAAAGACTTTTTGATTTTAGGATAAAAAGCTAATCCTAAAATTAAAATTATCGCTAAAAAGCTGATGATTGTTTTCGTAATCTTATTCATGTATGCGTATTCAAAGGTTTATTAATTTTCTAAGATAAGGAAATTCGAACATTCTTGTATCCTCAACTGTAGGCAAATTTTATTTTAATTAGTTAACCAAGGTAAAATGTGTTCATTTTGTGTTTGATTCATCACAAAATGGCTTTGAGCATTTCCAATGTTTTTCAAACTGGCCAATTTGTGCAAAATAAAATGGCGGTACTCATCCATGTCGGCCACCACAATTTTTAACAAAAAATCACTTTGTCCAGAAACGCAATAACATTCTTGCACTTCCAGTAATTCCATAACATCTTTTTCAAATTGATTTAAATATTCCGCTGCATGTTCTTTTAATGATATATCGCAAAATACCGTCAGTGATTTGCCTAATTTATTGGGATTAATAATGGCTTTATATCCAGTAATAACTCCCTCTTTTTCCATTCGCTTGATTCGCTCATGGATGGGCGTGGCACTCATGCCCAAGCGACTCGCCATTTCCTTATTGGACAAAAAGGCGTCTTCATGCAAAAAGGCAAGTATTTGTTTATCTATTTCATCTAATTTTGCCATCCTTTATTTCTTTTTTATTAAAGAGGCGCCCACTGACACAATCCCTTCTAAGGTATCCATTCGCATGTTTTGCTGTAAACGTATTCGATAGGTGCCTGATTTAGGAAACTTCAAATTTTTGAAAATGGTATAAGAATGACTATACATATCACCTAATCCTGACCCCTTAGGTTTTCCAGATTTTGCATCATAAAAAATGGCCTCTGCCTCCGCTCTTTTAATGCTTTTATCTTCCTCATTCATAATTTCAGAGATGAAATATAAATTATAAAAAGAATACATATTGGTTTGACGGATAGCCACTTGCAAATCATATACTTGAGAAGTATCCGTAATTTGAAAGGGGATTTCGAATTTATTTTTTTGTATCCAACCTATCTCGCCCATCGATTGTCTTTCGTTGACAAGCTCATTCCCACCACAACTTAGAATTAGAAATGCCAACAATAAGCCTATGTTACATGGTAAACTTAGAGAGGGAGTAATTTGCTTACATCTAAACTTGAGGAGTTTCAGGCGCATTTCCTGGTGGTCTTGGTTTAAATTTCTTTTTAAACTTTTTCTTAAATGGCTTTGGAGTGGCACTGTTTTCTAGGGATTGGCTATCGCCCACTGGTCCATTAGGAACTGGAGTACCCTCGCCGGTGCTAATTGCATCTGGAGCTTTTTGATTTGGATTATTTGGCTTAGGTCTTTGTTGGAAATTTGGCCTAGGTCTATTTGGGTCATTATCCCTAAACCGATTTTCATTCGAGCCTTTTTTAAATCCTCCTTTATTTTTAGCCCCACCGTATTTTTTATCCATCCGATCTAAATCTGAATTTAATTGAGATAAGCTCAATTTTTCAACTACCGGTGCATCAGGGTTTAGGTCTTCAAATGACTCTGGGATGATACCCTTCTTATTTAAATCAATAATTTCTTGAACGCGATCACAAGAAACAGGAATCCAAATAGCCTCTTCCCCTACTATTCCAAACCACATCATTCTTTTGAAAATATCTGTTTTTTGTAATACCGCTTCTCCCTTTTTGGTTTTTATTCTGCCTTCGATCGTTGGTATGCCTTTTAAAGCATCCATGTAAGTCTCTAACTCATAATTTAAACAACATTTCAAACGACCACATTGTCCACTTAGTTTTACTGGATTTAAGGATAAATTTTGATAACGAGCAGCGGCTGTCGTCACGTTTTTAAAATCAGTCAGCCACGTAGAGCAACATAATTCTCTTCCGCAAATTCCGACTCCTCCTAATCTTCCCGCCTCTTGGCGTAAAGAAATTTGTTTCATTTCTACCCGAATTTTAAATTCAGTAGCCAGTAATTTAATTAATTCCCTAAAATCAACTCGGTCATCCGAAGAATAATAAAATACAGCTTTAGTGCCATCAGACTGAAATTCAACATCAGAAAGTTTCATGTTCAACTTCAAATCTTGAATGATTTGTCGGCCTCGGTACATTGTAGGCAAGTCTCTTGCAATTGCCTGCTCATGTTTTTCTAAATCCTTTTCATTCGCAATTCGAACAATATTTTTTAGGTTTTCGTCGTCTTTGATTGACTTTTTTAGCAATTGGAGTCTAACAAGCTCCCCCTGCAAGGAAACTACACCCATGTGAATACCTGTAGATGATTCGATCATCACTGGATCTCCCGTATGTAAAATAAGTTCAGTGGAATTTCTAAAATATTCCTTTCTTCCCCCTTTGAATTTTACTTCTACGATTTGAAAACGTTGAAATTGAGGGACATCTAAATCGGATAGCCAATCAAAAACATTCATTTTATTGCAGGCACCTGTTCCACAACTGCCATTACTTTGGCAGCCTACAACTTCTCCTTCAACTTTTTTCGATCCACATGATCCTGTGGAGCACGACTTACATCCCATATTTTTATATGTAAATCAGCTATTAATTCTTATATCTAAGAATATCTAAGCCGATATCTCGTCTAAAATTTTTACCCTCATATTTTGCCGTTATGGCCGCCTTTTGCGACTTTTGAATGGCATTTTCTAAGGTGTTTGAGGTACCTGTAAAGGCCATTACTCGACCCCCACTCGTTACGATTTCTCCCTCTTTTTCCTGCGTTCCTGCATGAAAAGTGAAGGCGTCCTCTATTTTCTCTAAATTTGAAATGACATCCCCTTTCCTATAAGTCTCAGGATATCCTCCAGCAACCACCATTGTCGTAACTGCGTATTGACTTGAAATTTGTAAAACTTGTTCACTCAAGGTACCATTTGAGGAAGCAATCAGCAAAGATAGGAAATCAGATTCGATTCTTGGTAATACCACCTCAGTTTCAGGGTCACCCATCCGAGCATTGTACTCGATGACATAGGGTTCTCCTTCATGATTCATAAGACCAATAAATATAAATCCTTGGTATTTAATTTTTTCAGCATTAAGTCCTTGCAAGGTAGGATCGATCACTTTCGTTTTGACCAATTCCATAAATTTTGCCGTGGCAAATGGAACAGGAGAAACAGCGCCCATTCCACCCGTATTTAAACCTTCATCATTTTCTCCAATTCGTTTATAATCTTTTGCCTCCGGAAGAACTACGTAATTATCACCATCGGTTAAAACAAAAACAGAAAGTTCGATGCCTCTTAAAAACTGTTCAATAACGACTTTTTCAGATGCAGCGCCAAATTTGGACTCTAAAAGCATTTCTTCCAACGAATCTTTAGCCTCCTGTAGACTTTGGGCAATAATAACACCTTTCCCTGCAGCTAAGCCATCCGCCTTTAAAACAATAGGTAGACTTTGCTCTTCTAAATAAAGCAACCCGTCTTGAATCGTTTCCTTAGTGAATGTTTTGGAAGCGGCAGTTGGTATGCCGTATGTATGCATAAAATTTTTAGAGAAATCCTTGCTCCCCTCCAATTGAGCCCCATCAGAACCCGGTCCCACAATTCCCACATGTTGTAAGTCTGCTTGTGATTCTATGAAATTACGTATACCTCGAACTAAAGGTTCCTCCGGACCTACGATAACCAACTCAATATTATGTGCACGTATTGCAGCGACAATTCCCTCAAAATCAGTAACTCCCACGGCTAAATTTGTTCCCAAATTAGCAGTTCCAGGATTACCAGGGGCAATAAATAAATCGCTCAACAAATTACTTTGAGAAATCTTCCATGCAAATGCATGCTCACGTCCCCCCGATCCCAATATCAATACATTCATACTAAATGTTAGTTCTAATTCGCTAATTCACTTAAAAATTTAATCCGCATTAATCGGAGCTCCTCCTCACTTACGTCTTCAATGTTGCAGTTTTCTAATGCCGTGGCAATATTATCAGAATCTGCACTCATAAAATATTCGAAAATCTCATCCTGCTTGTCAGGCTCTATCACTTGATTAATAAAATAATCTAAGTTCAATTTAGTCCCGGAATAACAAATGGTTTCAATCTCTTGAATTAAATCCACCATGGAGATTTCCTTTTGCTCCGCAATAATATCTAAATCAATTTTACGATCAACCTGCTGGATAATATGTATTTTAATCTTCGATTTATTAACCGTCGATTTCACAACTACTTCCTTTGCAGTCTCTATTTCATTTTCTTCTACATATCGAATGATGGCATCAAGGAATTGTTTTCCAAATTTCACCACTTTCCCCATCCCAACTCCATTAATCTGAGCCATTTCTTCCTGTGTTGTGGGATATGTGGTGGCCATTTCCTCCAAAGATGGATCTTGGAAAATAACATAAGGAGGTAAATTCTTCTCTTTGGCTACCTTTTTTCGAAGATTCTTTAATAGCTCAAATAACGCATCATCATAAGCCTTTGCGCCTAATGCTAAGCTCTCCTCCGCATTTTCTAAATCAATAGCCTCTTTTTCATAATCATGGTCTTTGGAAAATGTTAAAGGATGGGAGTCTTTTAAAAATGCATGCCCCTTCTCCGTAATCTTTAAAATTCCATAATTTTCAATATCCTTCTCCAACAAACCATAAATCAAAACCTGTTTGATAAACGAAATCCATGGCGATTTTACACTTTCTGGATTAGGTTCTTTAGCAGATCTTTTACGCATTTGCGGCTTTTTAGGATTTCCATCCTCATCTTCATCGTCCTCATCCTCGTCTTCTTCCACGACTTTATTCCAAGAAACTTCTTTCCCCACTCCGAAAACCGAAAGCTTGACTTGTTCATTGCTAGTAATATATGGATTGCTTTTGCCTTCTAATACATCTGCAATATGCTCTGCCTCAAAATTTTCTCCCGTTTGTTTGATGGCTTCTAAAACCCAACTAACCTCTTGTTCTGCCTTAAAGGTGGGTGTAGGGTGCATGCAATTATCGCAGAATCCGCAATTATCAGCCATGTACTCGCCAAAATAACCCAATAACTGTTTTCTTCTACAAACCCCTAGATTGGCATAATATACCATTTCGGTCAACAATAACTTGGCATTTTCTTTCTCTGAAACCGCCTTGTCTTTATTGAATTTATCTAATTTTAAAATATCGTCGTACGTGTAAAACAATATACAAGTACCCTCTAGACCATCCCTTCCTGCACGACCGGTTTCTTGGTAATATCCTTCTAATGATTTAGGTGCATCATAATGAATCACAAAACGAACATCAGGCTTGTCAATTCCCATGCCAAAAGCAATCGTAGCGACCATCACCTCCACCTCTTCATTTAAAAAGGCTTCTTGGTTAGTCATCCGTACTTGCGGCTCTAAACCCGCATGATAGGGAAGTGCTTTTACCCCATTGACCAATAATAAATCCGAAATTTCCTCGACTCTCTTTCTACTCAAACAATAGATAATTCCAGCCTTTCCGCTATTTGATTTAATGTAACGAATTAATTGCTTATCAATATCCTTCTTCGATCGAATTTCATAATACAGATTTTTACGATTAAACGAAGACTTAAAAACATGCGCATCTTCTAAATTAAGCGTTTTTTGAATGTCTTGCTGTACTTTAGGAGTGGCCGTTGCGGTCAAAGCTATGATAG
>CAIZMB010000165.1 GCA_903933935.1 uncultured Cytophagaceae bacterium | reverse complement strand
TGTGACAAAGTAGGGTCCTGTCCACGAACAACCCAAGGGCTCAAGGTAACAAGGGTACATAAACATGAAAAAATCAAAACGATTTTTCTCATAATTTTGCGCTTAGCCCCGCAATTTAACGCTTAGCTTTTCAAAAACCAATAAAATGACTTAATTTGTGTTGCTTAATCATTTTTACACCATGCTGCGTAAATTTCTTTTCCTGCTCTCTTGGTTATTGATTAGTCATATTTCTTTCAGCCAAATCATCATTCGGAATAATTGCATTACCCAATGTGCCAATTGCACCGTGAGTCCGTCAAGCGACTTGGCAACCGTGTTTGATTGGGCCGTGGACATGCCTGCCGGAACCAATTATTTTTGGGATTTTGGTGAGCCTGGTTCGCCTACTAATACATCCACCCTTCGTACGGGTTCCCATCAATATTGCACTCCTGGCGTTAAAACAGTGACTTTAACTTTGGTCAATGGAACCTCAACGACCAAGACTGTTAAAAAGTTTACAGTAGGCCAACTCCCTTATATTTATTTAGGAAAGGATGATAAAGACACCACAAAGACCATTTGCGATGGCCAATTCGTAGAATTGAACGCATTTGGGAAGGTAGGAAAACCTAATTATCCCATCGATGTGTTATGGTATCCCAGTGGAAAAACGACAGATACAATTAAGGTTCGTGATTCCGGATGTTATTCTGTTCAAATTACTGATCGCGTTTCTGGATGTACAGCCGAGGCCAAAATGCAAATTAAAATTTGTGGAGAACGAGATCCCGATAAAAACTTATCAAAATTCACGAAGGCTTGGGCTTTTGGAGACGGAGCCTCTATTTTATTTACGGGTTCACCGGATAACCCGACTTTAGTCACCAGTAAAATTAGTGCCCCCAATGGAGTAGCTAAAATGGAGGACCCCAGTATTTCAAACGGACTGATTTTTTATACGGATGGCCAAAAGGTTTTTGATAAGTCCAATAACCCCATCGATCCAACCAAAATTTTAAATGGCGACCCCACCAATTCACAGGGAGTTACCATCATTCCTAAGTCGACGTGCAAAGGATGCCAATCCGAATACTATGTGTTCACCCTCAGTAAAAATGCGAAAGGCGAAAATTTAATTTTTTACAGCATCGTGGACATGAAAATGAATAAAGGCAAAGGTGGCATTTCCGTTTTAAATGATACCTTAAGCCCCGTTCCTAGCACTTCAAGAATTTTAGCGACCGAAGGGGGTAATGGGTTTTATTGGCTTGTAACGCAGGATGCAGATCCTTTGGCCACGTCAACGACCACCCGAATATTTAAAGTATCTCCTTCTGGAATTTCAGCGCCGATTATCACTAAATCCGGTACAAGTATTTCTGCGGCCGCGGGGTCCACGGGCAATACCAAAATCTCATCACCCAATTCCACTAAATTAGCTATTACGATTCCAGGACCGCCGACCAATAAAGTCGATATTTATGACTACGATAAAGCGACAGGAAAATCGACTTTGTCGTTTACCCTAGATTTAGGAATAAGTCCGCCCACTTTATATGGAGTTGAATTTTCCTCCAATGACAGTGTGCTCTATATTTCCATGCAAGGAGATGGAGGTTCAATCCCTTCTCAAATTTTGCAATTTGATATTTCCAGTAAAAATGCGGTCAAAACATTAGCGAGCAAACAAGTAATTTATTCCGGCACTGAAAAGGTGGGGGCACTGCAAATAGATCCGATCAATCATGCGATTATTTTTGCCGCTTTTCAGGGCAGTAATATTCTTGGGAAAATTAAAGGGTTAAATAACCTAGTGACTGCCAAAGGTGACACCAATATTATGGCAAAATTTACTCGAAATGGATTTGGTGTGGATTCATTAGGGAAAGCAATCACTTTGCCTTCGGGGGCGACGAGCCAATTAGGACTACCGCCTACGATTCCTTTTCCAATTACTCCCCAAAACCCTCCCTCCATCACGCAAACGTGTGAGGGTACCACTTTTAAATTTACGGTTTCTCAAAAACTTTGTGATCCATTAAACAATGACCGCATCGATTGGAAAATTTATCAAACGACATTAAGCCCATTTCCAGAGCCGGTAACTGGGATTTTGATTCCGCTGGATACCAAGAAGCTTATCTATTCTTTTACAGGCGCAGAACTAAAATATGATTTTGCCACATCTGACAAATATGTCATCACCGCAGCCATTACTAATAGTTGCGTGAAGGCCTATTTGATGGATGCGCAGCAATTTGATATTGTGGTTTTAAAACCCGTTACTCTGGATGCCGAATACAATCGAATTTGTAAGACGGACGCAAAAATTAATCTTACTAAATCTCCCGTTTCAAAGAATCTGAGTTATGTGTGGAGCAATGGGGATAAAACACCCACTGCCACGTTTAAATCACCAGGAGGAGATTTGTCGTTGGTTCTTTCTGATACTGCGACTAAATGTTCGGTAAAAGTGTCCACCAAAGTTAATTTCTTAGAAAATAGGTATGTGATGCCCCAAAAAGACTTTTCTATTTGCATGGACAGCCCGATTCCATTTCCAATCCAATTGAATTCGAGCATGAAAGACTTGAAATTCAAATGGACAGGACCTTCGATGACATCAGCTGACACAACCAATAAAATTTTAGTCAAATCCAGCGGGAATTACCTAGTAAAAATCACCGATAAAGATAATTGTGTTCTGAATAATACGTTTCCCGTTTCTGATAAATGTGAGCCCATCATCATTGCACCTAGTATTTTTACGCCCAATGGGGATGGCAAAAATGATTATTTTTCCCCTTTGCCTAAAGTCGCCAAACGCGTAGAAATTTTAAGTTTGCAAATTTTTAACCGTTGGGGTGAAATGATATTTTCCAAATCGGGATCCTCCGATCTTCAATGGGATGGAAAATCAAATGGGCTAAGAGTTCCTCAAGATTCCTATGCTTGGGTCGTACAATATAAGGCGGTTGATTTTCCAGAAAAAGGTATTCAGACCATCCGGGGAGCGGTCATTGTCACCTATTAACAAATTGACCGTTAAGTAAATATATTTCGATTACCCTTTTGACAAATGGGAACTTAAAATTTACAGATCCAAAATTTGAAAATGCCGGTATCCATCGTTGGCGTTAATTAATAAGCCCTAACTTCTACACCCTTCATAAAATTCACAAAGGCTTTGTTGACCACTTGATTCCCGCCGGGAGTAGGGAAATTTCCTGTAAAATACCAATCGCCTAAATGATTCGGGCATGCGACATTTAAATTTTGCACTGTTTGATAGATCACCGAAACTTCGGCTTGAAGATGTTTGGGTTTGACAATTTCAGCAATCTTATTAGAAATTTCTTCGTTGGTAAACGGTTCATAAATAGCTTTGACAAAATTCTCTGAAGTTGCGGTGCCATTTTCTAATGCCACTAAACATTTCAAGTTAACTTCATCTAAAATATTTTCAAGCCCTCTTTCTTTTAACAATTCCAAGGCTGCTCTAAAGGCTACAAAATCCTTCATTTTTGACATATCAATGCCATAGCAATCGGGATACCTGATTTGAGGTGCAGAGGAAACAATCACTATTTTCTTGGGGGAAAGCTTATCCAAGAGGCTTAAAATACTTTTTTCTAAGGTGGTTCCACGGACAATGGAATCATCGATTAACACAACCGAATCAACACCTTTGTTGATCACCTCATAGGTCGTATCATATACATGAGAGACCATGTCGTCTCGTTGGTCGTCACTCGCTATAAAAGTTCGAACCTTCACATTTTTCGAAATAAGCTTTTCGACACGAGGCCTAAATGTCAATAATTCCTCTAATTCCTCCTCGAATAAAATACCATCCATGATGGCTTTCTTTCTTTCTTTGGCCAAATGATCTTCTAGGCCATCTATCATGCCTAGAAATGCAGTTTCGGCCGTATTCGGGATATAAGAAAAAACCGTATTTTTTAAATCGTGGTTTACTTCGTCTAAAATTTGAGGTATTAATAATCGGCCCAGTTTTTTACGCTCATGGTAAATATCAGGATCTGATCCTCTTGAGAAATAAATTCGCTCAAACGAACATGATTTTTGTTCTAAACGGTCTATGAATGCGGACTCCTTAACGGATCCGTCCATCGCGATAACGAGTGCATGTCCAGGAGTTACTTCTTTGATTTCTGAATATTCGCAGTCAAATGACGTTTTAATGGCTTGCTTTTCTGAGGCTACCACCACGACTTCATCATCTATATAATAAAAAGCTGGACGAATTCCGGCAGGATCTCTGGCGACAAAAGCAGATCCAAATCCCGTCATGCCGACCATCGCGTAACCTCCATCAAAATCTTTACATGATCTTTCTAGGACACGCATCAAATCAATTTTTTCGGCTAGGATATCGGATAACTCTGGATTTTCGTATTTATCGCGGTACTTTAAAAATTGTCTTTGGTTTTCTTCATCCAAAAAATGGCCAATTTTTTCCATCACGGTGACGGTATCTACTTTTTCTTTTGGATGCTGACCTAAGGAGACTAATTTGTCAAACAAATCATCCACATTAGTCATGTTGAAATTTCCTGCCATCACTAAATTCCGTGAACGCCAGTTGTTCTGACGCAACATCGGATGGCAATTCTCAATCTCATTTTGGCCATGAGTACCATAACGCAGGTGACCAAGGAGCACTTCACCCGTAAATGCCACATTATCTTGCCACCAAACCGCATCTTTTGAGGCATCGATGCCTGTATCGCGCTTGGTTTCTTTGGCTAACTTATGTGCTTTCTTGAATTTCTTATCTATTTTACCGAAGATGTCGGAAACAGCTTCGGGTTCCACAGATCTATATCTACTGATATACCGATGACCCGGTTTTACATTGATTTTGATGTTGGCAACCCCCGCTCCATCTTGCCCCCGATTTACTTGCTTTTCCATCATTAAATACAACTTTTTAAGGCCGTACATGGGGTTGTTATATTTATCCAAATAGTACTGAAATGGCTTACGTAATCGGATTAGGGCTATTCCGCATTCGTGCTTAATGGAATCAGACATTAGATATTTTTTCTAGGAGAAGAATTCGTTTCAAAATCAGGTCAAAATTAGGGAATTATTAGGGAAGCCAAGCGTTAATTTTAGATTTTTTTAATCTATAAATTCCAAAAATTAAAAATAAGATTTGGAGCAATTAAACAAAGGATTATACCGGCAGCTATTAAACCAAAAATCCACATATTTTTTTCAATTTTTATTTCTTGATTTACATCCGATTTTTTAAAATAAATATAAAATGGGATTTTTAAATAATAGAATACCGATACGGCTGTGGCGAAAATAGCGACACCTAATAAAGCGATAGTCGCTATACTGGAATGGGCTTGAATCGATTCCCAGAGCAATGAAAAATAGGTTATTTTAGCGAGGAAAGTTCCTGCTGGCGGAAGCCCGATAAGTGCTATAAAGCCAACGAACAATAAAAGCGATTTAATGGGTTGCGATTTTGCGGTACCTTTCCATGCATCCAAATTATCCACATATTCACTGTCGTTTTCAGGCTGATTTTCGGCTAAAAAGAACACCAAAATGGTGCTCAAGCCATATGTTAACCCATAAAACAATAATGCTTCCGTAGCTTCTTTGGCTGGTGAAAGCCAAACCATGGCCATAAATCCCCCATGTGCAATGCTCGAATACGCAAGTAGACGCTTCGTATTTGTCTGCGTTATAGCCCCTAAATTTCCTATCAAAAGGGTTAAAATAGCTAATGCAGCAATATACATACTCATATCCGTGGGTATGAAATGAATCATTCGAATACCTAACCAGGTTACGGCAATTTTAGGGGCTATCGATATCCACGCCATCCACGGCGCCGACAATGTTTCTAAAACATCAGGACTCCAGGGATGGAGTGGCGCCCATGACATTTTAAAGAGTAAAGCGCAGGAAATAAGGCCCAAACTTAGGCCAATAAACAGTGGATCCGCAGAAGAAAAAACACGCGTAAAAGCTGGATTGCTAAAGGACATGGTGCCGGAAAGTCCATACATGAGCGAAATGCCATAGAGAAATATGGCAGATGTCGCCATGCCAAAAAGCACATAGGGCAACGCAGCGCGCGCACCTTCGGAATCTTTTCGAATGCCGACCAACAAATAAGTACCCAAGGACATTAATTCAATGGACAAAAATAGGCTGAGCCAATGATTACTGATTCCCGTTAAAAGGGATCCGGATAAAATACTGAAAAACCCTATTTGCTCTTCTAAGCTTAACTTTTTCCCAGTTATTTGGCTAACCAGTAAGATTAAAAAGCCCAAGGCTAAAATCAGTAAATTGATCGCATTGCTAGCAGGTGTTATCCAAAATAGTGAAAAGGATGCAAAGCCGTTATGCCCATTTTGGAGTCTTTGAAACGCTAAGGCTAAAATAAAAATCAAGCCCAATAAGGAAATGAAATAACGCCACGAGGAACTGGATTTTTCTGAATTTCCATGGATAAATAATTCAACAAATATGCCCAGAATGAGTAGGCCAAGCACCAGTATTTCTGGTAGCATCAATGAAAAACCTTGAACGATTTGGTCCAATTTTACGGATAATCCAGCAAGGGTTTCAGCAGAAAACATGTTCAAATTTAGTGTTTTTTGGCAGGTATTTTTTGACTTAAGTAAAAAGCCGTAGGATTATTTTTTAAACGAATCATTTCTTCAGGGCTCCCTTCAAAGCTTAAATGTCCTCCCTGTTCTCCTCCTTCCGGGCCTAAATCTATGATGTGATCGGCGCATTTAATGACCTCCATATTATGTTCAATAATCACCACCGTATCACCTTGTTCCACTAAATCATTTAGGGCCTTAAGTAATTTTTTAATGTCATGAAAATGCAAACCCGTCGTAGGTTCGTCAAAAATAAATAAGGTTTTTCCTTTGTTCGAATTTCCCTTGCCTAAAAAACTGGCCAATTTTACGCGTTGGGCTTCCCCGCCAGAAAGTGAATTGGAGGACTGTCCGAGTTTAATGTATCCTAGTCCGACTTGGAATAGCGGATCAATTTTTTCCGCAATGCGTGGCAATTTTTCACTGAAGAAAGGAATACTTTCCTCCACCGTCATGTCCAAAATTTCAGCAATATTTTTATCTTGGAAAGTAACCTCTAAAATTTCTTGTTTGAATCGACGACCTGCACACGACTCACAGGTAAGCTTGATGTCGGCCATAAACTGCATTTCAATCGTTATTTCGCCTTCTCCTTGGCACGTTTCGCAACGACCACCCTCCACATTAAATGAAAAATGTGCGGGTTTGTATCCTCGAGATTTCGACATCGGCAACTCGGAATAAAGTAAGCGAATGGCGTCATATGCTTTTATATAGGTGATCGGATTGGATCTGGACGACTTCCCAATGGGTTGTTGGTCCACCATTTCCACCCCCGAAATTTTCTGTAAACTTCCTTTTATTTCCCTAAACCTCCCAGTTTCTTCGGTGCCTAATTGGAGATTTCTCAACAAAGCAGGATATAATATTTTTCTAATGAGTGTCGACTTTCCTGACCCACTTACACCCGTCACCACGGTCATGATCCCTAATGGAATTTTAACATCTAGATTTTTCAGATTGTTTTCTTGTGCCCCCGTAATTTCGATGTGGGCTAAGGCTTTTCTTCTAATCGACGGAACATCAATTTGGTCTGCCCCATTTAAAAAACGAAGTGTATGGCTATCCGTTAGCTTATCGGCCAATGCATCTGCTAGATTTCCCTGGAATATGAGTTGGCCCCCATGCCTTCCCGCCTCAGGACCTATGTCAATGATCTGGTCTGCTGCGCGCATAATTTCTTCTTCGTGCTCAACCACAATGACGGTGTTGCCCATTTTTTTCAACATATCCAGTACGGAAATCAGTCTTTCCGTGTCACGCGGATGTAGACCAATGCTCGGTTCATCCAAAATATACATGGAACCCACCAAGGCGCTACCCAGTGAAGTGGCTAATTTGATGCGTTGAAACTCACCGCCTGATAAACTCGAACTAAGCCTGTTTAGTGTTAAATAACCCAAACCCACTCGATTCATGTAGTCCAAGCGGTTGTTAACTTCAATCAATATTCTTTTGGCAATCGATTGATCATGATCACTTAAATCCAAGGAATCAAAAAATGCTTTTACTTTAGAAATAGGCCAAAGCACTAAGTCGATAATCGATGTGTTGTGAATTTTAACATAAGCCGCATCTCCCCTCAATCTTGATCCTTGGCATTCAGGACATGTAGTTTTTCCTCGGTAGCGGGATAACATGACCCTGTATTGAATTTTATAAGTCTCTTTTTCTAGGTGTTCAAAAAATTGCGTTAAACCGGAAAAATATTTGTTGCCTTTCCAAAGCAGTTTTTTCTCGCTGTCAGAAAGATCTTTGTAGGGTCTATGAATTGGAAAATCAAAATGTATTCCATTTCGCAACAGGGGATGTAGCCACTCGCTCATTCGTTCACTTCTCCAAGGTGCGATGGCTCCCTCATACACAGATAAATCATGATCCGGGATCACTAAATCAGGATCTAGGCCAAGGACTTTCCCATAGCCTTCGCAGTTTTTGCAAGCACCGTATGGATTATTGAAAGAGAATAAATTTAAGCTAGGTTCTTCAAAAGCGATGCCATCTAACTCAAATTTATTGGAAAATATTTTTCGTTTTTCACCGTCGATTTCGATCCAACAAACACCTTCGCCTTCGAAATAGGCTGTTTGAACGGAATCACCTAGTCTAAAAATCGTTTCTTCATCTTCAGGCTGGCTGATTAATCGGTCTATCAGGATGGCTATTTCATTGGGCTTTTTACTCAGTGATTTCAATTGACTTGGATCCTCAATGAGCTCTTCTAGGTCAATGATTTCCTTCTCAAATTTTAATCTTGTATAGCCTTTTTGAATTAAGAGTTGGCATTCATCCTTCAGCGTTCTTTCCGTTTGAGAAATCAAAGGTGCTAATATGAGCACTTTTTTTTGTGCATATGTCCCCACCCAATCTACGATCGTGGAAACAGAATCTTTTTTAACTTCCTTGCCTGACGCAGGCGAATATGTTTTCCCTATGCGGGCAAATAGTAATTTTAAATAATCGTAAATTTCTGTGCTCGTCCCGACGGTCGACCGCGGATTTTTTGTATTCACTTTTTGTTCAATCGCGATGGCGGGCGACACTCCTTTGATATAATCTACGGCAGGTTTCTCCATCCTGCCTAAGAATTGGCGCGCATAAGAATTTAGACTCTCGACATACATGCGTTGACCCTCCGCAAATAACGTATCAAAGGCCAGAGATGATTTACCAGATCCAGAAAGTCCGGTGATGACCACAAATTGATTTCTAGGAATAGCCACATCCACATTTTTCAAATTGTGGACACGAGCACCTTTAATTATGATGTGTGTTTTCGGGTCGAGATTTTCGATGGCCGACGAGCTTGTGATGCCCGTTTTTATCTCATTCATAGGACAAAAATAAACCTTTTAACTTGATAAAAATTATCAATGGATAGATTTTTAAAATCCCAATTTCTATGTGATATTTGAGTTGCGATTTGTAGCTTTACCAAATTTCAAAATAAGCCTAGCAAAGAAGCGAATATTGAATTAATTTTTTCATCATGAACAAGATAGTAACACTGATTTTATTTTCTTTTTTGGCATATACGCCTAACTTATTAGCACAAGATCCAATCATTATTAAAGAGGAGGGGGCAAGAGGTGATTTGGATATAGAGCCGGATGTAAGCGAACTAAGTTTTAGAGAGCGTTTACATTTTGGTGGAGGTGTTTCAGGTTTGAGTTTTGGAAATCCTACCAGTATTGGTATTTCACCTATGGCAGGTTATTTACTCGCAAAAAATACGATTATAGGTGTGGGGATGACTTATCAGTATTATTCCATAAATTATGGGGTAGGCAAATCTACTAGTAATTTATTAGGAGAAAGGATTTTTGTACGCCAACAAATTCCTGCATTATCCGCTTTGATAGGTCAAGGCTACCTCACCGCCCAGTTAGAAAATTTCAATGACATATCCGCTGGAACTACAGTCAATGGATATTCAAATCCATTTTTAGTGGGCATTGGAATTGGTTCTCGAATTGGTATTAATTTATCTCTTATGTATGATTTAAATTATTCAGAAACTTCAGGAAAACAGTCGCCTTATGGCTCAGCATTCGTAGTTCAGGTGGGTGGATTTTTCTTTTAATTATTTTTTGCTTTTTTTTAAACAATTTGGCTTGAAATCAGTCTTGTATTACGGTAAGAAATTCATAAATTCGAATTCATTTTATTAACATATGTCTACATCTACTTTTGCAGAACCTTTATTGGTTGAAGATCCTAATCGTTTCGTTTTATTTCCTATAAAACATGATGATATTTGGCAGTTTTATAAGAAAGCGGAAGCGTCCTTTTGGACTGCGGAAGAAATTGATTTACAACAAGATTTAGCTGATTGGAAAAAAATGAATGACGGTGAGCGTCATTTTATTTCTCATGTTTTGGCATTTTTTGCTGCATCAGATGGAATCGTTAATGAAAATTTAGCCAATAACTTTTTGAAAGAAGTTCAATATGCGGAGGCTAAATGCTTTTATGGTTTCCAAATCATGATGGAAAACATTCATTCAGAAACTTATTCATTGTTAATCGACTCTTACATTAATGATCCAAAAGAAAAGGATCATTTACTTCGTGCCATTGAAACGATAGATTGCGTGAAGAAGAAAGCGGATTGGGCATTGAGATGGATCGAGAGTGATAGTTTTGTTGAGCGTTTAATTTCATTTGCTGCTGTGGAGGGAATTTTCTTCTCAGGTAGTTTTTGTTCAATATTCTGGTTGAAAAAGCGTGGTTTAATGCCAGGCTTATCTTTCTCAAATGAGTTGATTTCTCGCGACGAAGGTTTGCACTGTGATTTTGCTTGTTTACTATACACAGATCATATTAAAAATAAAATTTCTCAAGAACGTATTTATGAGATTATCTTAAATGCAGTTGAGATTGAAAAAGAATTTGTGACTGTGGCTCTTCCTGTTTCATTGATCGGGATGAATGCAGAATTAATGTGTCAGTACATTGAATTTGTCGCAGATCGTTTATTGATTTCGTTAGGATGTAAGAAAAACTACAATGCAGTTAATCCGTTTGATTTCATGGAAATGATTTCATTGCAAGGGAAAACGAATTTCTTTGAGAAGCGTGTGGCTGAATATCAAAAATCAGGTGTTATGTCAGATAAAGATTCTATGTCTTTTTCAATGGACGAAGATTTTTAAATCTAAACTTATTTACGTGAAATGCCTTGATTCTCATCAAGGCATTTTTTTTGCCGTATACTTACCATCGTTCAAGGACCATCGGCAAAGAAAGTCCAATGATGATACCTGAAATGACTAGAACATAATAGGTTAATTTGATTTTAAATAATTCAATCAGGATATTGGAAAAGAAGAGTATGGAAGCTACGACAATTATCTGGGCTAATTCTAAGCCTATATTAAAGGCAAATAATGGGGGTAAAATTGAACTCTCCTGGCCCAACAAGCTTTGTAAATAATTAGAAAATCCTAAGCCGTGGATCAAACCAAAAATTGACACAAGAATAAATTTGCGTCTCGATAGTTTGGTTGATTTTACTTTGGTTTCCTTAAAATTTAAATTAGAGAAAGCGGAAAATAAAATGGTACAAGGAATTAAAAATTCGATCCAATTTTGGGAAAATTCAATCCATTTTAACGTGGCTAAGGCTAAGGTCAACGAATGACCCAAGGTAAAAGCAGTGATTAAAAGTAAGAGTTTTTTTGCGTCATAGAATTTATAAATACACGTAATAGATAAAATGAATAGTAGGTGGTCTAAAGCCTGAATATTCATGATATGCTGAAATCCTAGAATCAGATAGCTGTTAAATGTGGACATGTATGACGTAATTTTCCCTAAAAATATTGAAATTTAAAGAATAAATTTAAAAAAATCTAAAATGAGGTCATTTGATTACATCATTGTAGGTGCTGGTACAGCAGGTTGCGTGCTGGCAAATCGGCTTACAGAAAACCCTTCGATCCAAGTTTTATTAGTGGAGGCGGGAATGGACAGCCGGGATCCTAGAATTTTTACTCCCTCTTCATACCCCTTATTAAATGGGACCTATATGAATTGGAATTTTTTCACAGAACCTCAGAAAAAATTAGGGGGACGTCAGATATACCAACCCCGAGGCAAGGCGATGGGTGGAAGTAGTGCGATCAATTGCATGGCCTACATTCGTGGAAACAAGGCTGATTTTGAAAATTGGGAATCTATGGGTTGTCGGGGTTGGTCGTATGCCGACATGCTTCCGTACTTCAAAAAATCAGAAAACAAT
>CAIZMB010000164.1 GCA_903933935.1 uncultured Cytophagaceae bacterium | reverse complement strand
TTTAAATAAATATAAAATAAGTGCCAAATTGGCCCAATTTGAGGTATTAATATGGAGAAAAATCCGGGTGTACAAGTAGAAGTTTGTGCCTATTCATACATTTCTTGCTTAGCTGCTGATCGTGCGGGTGCAAATCGTGTTGAATTATGTGCGTCACCTTGGGAGGGGGGGACAACTCCTTCAGGGGGTTTATTGAGACAAGTATTGTCGCAAACCAAAATTGAGGTTCATGCGATGCTTAGGCCCCGCGGGGGAGATTTCTGCTATGACTCCCATGAAAAAGATACGATGGAAGCGGAAGCCATTGCATTAATTGAATCGGGGGTCCACGGTCTTGTATTGGGCGCTTTGCTTCCCAACGGTGAAATTGATTATGCCTTTATGGAGCGAATTCGCAAGGCGACGGGAATGATACCTTTAACGTTTCACCGTGCGATCGATGTTTCTAAAGAACCCCTATTAGTCATGGAGGCGTTGATTTCGTTGGGATTTACACGGATATTAACTTCGGGTCAGCGGGATAAAGCGCTTGATGGTATTTTAAATATTGCCCAAATGGTCCAAGCGTCAAATGCTCGTATTGAAATCATGGCGGGCAGTGGAGTTCATCCTGATAATTGCCAAGAATTCTTGCAAATTGGCGTAGATGCCATTCACTTAAGTGCTAGAGCCATGAAAGATTCCCAAATGGTGTTTAGGAGACCCAACATTTCCATGGGCGGAATTCCAGGAATATCCGAATTTGAAATTATGTATGCTAGCGAAGAGTTAATCCGTAAAACCGTAAACAAGGTTAGCGAATATTAATCTTCATAAAGCGCTAATTCGATCCATCGATCTTGAGGTACTGTTCTCAAATCATATAATGGAACCTTGTTTCTTTGGTAGGCTGGGATGGCAAAATCTTTTTCAGAAGGTCCACCATTTTTGTATAGGTCGACTAATTTTGCAAATCGGACTACCTCATTTTCTATGTCAACTGTCTGACCTGCAGATCCATAGTCGTCAAAATCAAATTTGTCTCCAGCTTGTAAAACGGATGCCTGGGTGCCCTGCTTATATCCTTCGGTACTTCCTCGGTGAAACTTATCTAGGTCATCATTTTCGTGTTCAAAACCTGCGGCAATCACTGTTAAGTAAAGATCGTCTTGTAAATCTTCGTCCGTTGATATACCAAACTTGATCATATCCGCTTGCTCACTAATCCTGGCTTGCAAATACTCAACGATGATATCTTGTTCACTCATGACTAGGTCTTTCTTGCTGCTGGTTGAGACCGTCACTAAAATTCTTTTTGCTCCTTTAATTTCTTGCGAATTAAGCAATGGAGATTCTAGCGCATCTGAAATAGCCATTAAAGCCCTTTCTTCTCCTTGGCCTAAGGCTGAACTCATCATCGCTTGTCCCGCATTTTTCAATACTTTCTTAACATCCATAAAGTCCGTATTGACATCGCCTGGTTTTGCGATTACGTCAACAACACTTTTTACTGCCTTTGCAAGCACATCATCCGCCTTGGAGAATGCATCTTTCAAGGCTAAATCTTTATGAATTTCAGCTAATTTATCATTCATGACCACCAAAACGGTGTCACAATAAGATTTAAGTTCCTCTATTCCCTTCAGTGCATAATTAATTTTCTCTTTCCCCTCCCACTTATAAGGTGCTGTTACTATACCGACGGTCAAAAGCCCTTTTTCACGAGCTAATTGGGCTATCACTGGAGCTGCGCCTGTTCCTGTACCTCCGCCCATTCCAGCTGTAATGAACACCATTTCTGTTTCATCAGTCAAAACCTTACTCAGCTCTTCTTTACTTTCGATGGCAGCTTGTCGGCCTACCTCAGGATCCGTTCCGGCACCTAAACCTTGATTTCCAAGTTTTATTTTTGTTTTGACAGAATTGGATGCTAAGGCTTGTGAATCGGTATTGCAGATAATTAAATCGGCACCTTTAATGTGCAGCTTATCCATGTGGCGAACGGCATTAGAGCCACCACCGCCAATTCCAATAACCTTAATAATTGACTTAAACGAAGATTCGGGAACTATTTCCATATTATGATCAAAGAAAGAAGGATTCGAGTTATTCATATTTTAAAAAAGCTTGTCATATATATTAAAAAATTATTCATCAATCGTTGCCCCAGCGCCACTCATTACCTAATTCTAATTCCCTCCTGAGATTTTCTTTGATGAAAAAATCACGTGTCGAATAGAAGTCGAGTCGTTTGGCAGGAAAATTATTCGTGTTTGCCATTCCATAGAGCAACATGGCTGTATACTTTACTGTGTTTTCCATCTCTTTCTTATTAACTAAGTCAAACACATCACAATCGGCGTGATAGCAGTCCAAAACACTTTTCTGTAATTTTCCCATAGGGGCACTAGCAGGGATTCCTTCGAGCAAAAAAGATTGATGATCTGAATGCAAACCGGCGGAATTCTCAAGTTCATTTGCGAATTTTTCGTCGATGGATTTAATCTTGTCCCCAATTTCTTTCAAAAGAGGCATGAGTTCTTTTCTACCTCCCCCATTAAATCCGTGCACATTATTCGTCATGTCTAAATTGATCATGTAAACAATTTGGTCTATGTCACCCGATTTTTTTGCTCGTTCTATGTAGGCTTTCGAGCCCAACAATCCACCTTCTTCTCCCATAAACGCAACAAATTCAATGGTGCGCTTACTTTTTAAACCTAATGCTTTGAAAGTTCGGGCGATATCAATAACCGAAAATGAACCAATTCCATTGTCGATGGCCCCTGTCGCTAAATCCCATGAATCTAAATGGCCGCCGATAATAATTTTTTCATGTTTGTATTTTCGATTATCCCCCTTTATTGTAGCGACTACATTTCTAGCTTTAATCGGTTGGCTTACATTGTGCATCTCAATTAATCCCAATAATCCAGGTTGGTCTTTTAGCCATTTTCTGATTTCAATCCCACTTTCATAAGACACACAAACAGCCGGAATGGAAATCAAATTCCCCGTTACGGATGCTGTTCCCGTCAATAAAACTTGGCCTTTCACGCTGTTGGAAAATATAACGCCAATGGCACCATATTGTATGGCAAGAGCTGTTTTTTCAGATCGATGTAAATTTTTTGTTCCTGGCGCGGCATCCAATAATCCAATGTTGGCCAAAACGACTTTACCTTTTATCCATTCCTTTTTAGATTCAAAATCGGCATCCAAGCCATTGCCCACATCCACGATGGTTCCTTGAATGTTCGCCTCTACGGGAGTCATTGCAAGTGAAACTACTTGGATTTCCCTGAAGTCATCTGATTTTGGGGGTGCGACGGATAAGGTTACGGTGTCTCTAGCCCATGCTTCAACTTGAAATCCTTGATATTTTACGTCGCGAAATCCATAATCTTTGAACATTTTGTAGACGTACTCTTCTGCTTTTTTACCTTGAGGACTTCCCGTTAATCGATGGCCTATTTTTGCACATGCATCACCTAATGTTGTATAGGCCTTTGAGTTATTTTCAACCTCCTCTTTAATTCGTTTGAATACATCCTCAAGACTTTCTTCCCCACCTAAAGGGGTCGAACTTGTGGAAACTAACAAAACAGAAAGTGAGAGAAATAAAGTAAAAATTCTTTTCATAGGTTGATGGATAGAACCGGGTTAGAAACCTTTTAGAAAATTAGTTTTTTTTCAGTAAAATACCAAAGGTAAAAGCGATAAGATGGATATAATTTATCTTATTGGGTTAAAGGACAAGGCATTTCCGCTTTTTGATTTCTCTTTAATTGCGTGCACCAAAATTCCATTTCTTTTTCAGGAATGGGTTTGCCTTGATAATAGTTTTTGATTTTCCCCGTTGCACCCTGAATATTTTGTTGGCCTAAGTCAATTAACACCTCCAAAACAATGCAGCGTGTAGCAATTTGATTTTCGGGCACACCTAATAATCTAAGTCCACTTTTTATTTGATCAATTTTGCTTGGGGAATATTTTCTAGCCCTACTGCAATATAAACTAGACATTAGAATATTTTCGGCCGTTTGTTTTACCTCCAAGGAATCAAATTTTTTCTTGTAGGCCGGAAGATTTTGAATGAAAAATTGGAATAGCTTATTATCCGTATCCAACATTACTCGCTGCATTAATAAAAAAGACATTTTGTCCAGATACTGATCGGGCTTTACGGAATTGGCAAGCTTATTAACGACTTCCATATTTTTTACCGTATCCATCGTATATCGTGCGAATAACGCCACGGATAACATATTTTCAAAATCCTGATCTCCAGCATCAAACTTCTTAAGGCTAGCGACCATATTTTTATTCATGTCTTTCGCCTTATTTAAAATCAACTGAATCCCATCGATAGTATTTGTTTCATCACCCACAGGTTCGACATTGATCACTTTACCTTCAGGTGAAAAAACGATAAAGGAGGGAGTTGAAGGAACAAATATTTTATTTTTTCTTAGAAATAATCCATTTTCTCTTTTGCTTAAATCCAATTGGTAAGCTAAAAAATTAGTTGACAAGTATGATTTAATTTTTGGGTCACGTAATGTCTTATCATAGGCCATGCAATGAGAACATGTTGGCAGATATGCTTCGAAAAATACAGGCTTTTTTTCTTTGGCAGCTTTGACAAATATTTGCTCAAAACTCTCTAAAGGCCTAAATGAAGGATTTTCTGTTTTGCTTTGTCCCAAAGCAATTTGTTGAATAAAGAGGAATAGAATTGAAATTTTCTTTAGCATAAACCTATTTTTTTTCAAAAATACATTATCCTGCCCAATTTTCTCTATCTAAATTTCGATAGGTAATGGCCTCAGCTACATGTGCTAAGTCAATTTTATTCATTTGACTTAAATCTGCAATCGTTCTTGCCAACTTCAAAATTCGGTCATAAGCTCTAGCGGACAGTTGTAAATTATCCATGGCTCGTTTAAGTAATTGTTGGGATGCAGTATCTAATTGGCAAATTTCCTTGACCATTTGTGAAGACATGGTAGCGTTTGAATAGGTATTCTGTGATCTTTCAAAACGTTTTTTCTGCATATCAACGGCCTTTATCACTCTTTGGCGGATCGTTTCGCTATTTTCCGTCGGCTTTTCTGAAGTCATTTCTTCAAAATATATAGGAGTAATTTCTACGTGCATGTCGATTCGATCTAATAACGGACCTGAAATTTTATTTAAATATTTACGAACATTTTCGGACCCACACGTACATGTCTTGATGGGATGATTGTAAAACCCACAGGGACAGGGGTTCATGCTTGCTATCAACATGAAGTTGGCCGGAAATTCGACCACCCACCTTGCCCTAGAAATATGAATGCTTCGATCTTCAAGCGGTTGGCGCAATACCTCTAACACATGTCTTGAAAATTCCGGCAATTCATCCAAAAAAAGAACGCCATGATGTGCGAGTGAAATTTCCCCTGGTTGGGGAATGGATCCACCGCCAATCAAAGCTACGGCTGAAATAGAATGATGAGGCGATCGAAATGGCCTAGTTGCAATAAGTGCTTTTTTATCACTTAATTTCCCAGCCACTGAATGTATTTTGGTCGTTTCGAGTGCTTCTTGGAGCGTCATTGGCGGTAATATGCTTGAGATTCTTTTGGCTAACATTGTTTTGCCAGCACCTGGCGGACCTATCATAATGAGGTTATGTGCACCAGCAGCGGCAATTTCCATGGCTCTTTTGGCGTGTGCCTGACCTTGAACATTCGAAAAATCAACCTCAAAATCGTTGCTTTGATGAGTAAACAAATCTTCAATACTGATCAAAGTTTTATGGTGTATCGTTTTGCCTCGCAAAAATTGGACAGTTTCTTGGAGTGTTTCCATTCCAAAAACCTCCACTTCACTGACAATGGCAGCCTCATTGGCATTCTGTTTGGGTAAAATGATCTTAAAAATACCTTGTTTTTTGGCTTCTAAAACCATGGGTAATGCTCCCTTAATGGGCCTCAGGTCTCCATTTAAGCCTAATTCCCCCATGATTACATATTGGTCTAAATCAGGGAAGCTAATTTGTTCTGAGGCATGTAAAATGGAAAGTGCAATGGGTAAATCGTAAGCTGATCCTTCCTTTCGGATATCGGCTGGTGCTAAATTGATAATCACTTTTCTGCGTGGGAAAAAGAATCCCATTTGCTTCAAGGCGGATTCTACTCGTAGGATGGATTCTTTGATGGTTGAATCGGGGAGGCCAACTAAAAAGCATTTGGTGCCTTGGCTCACATTGGTCTCAATCGTAATTAAAGAGGCGGATACTCCAAAAACAGAGCTTCCATATGTTTTTGCGAGCATAGTGGCGAATTGATTGACTCAAATCTAGCCCTTATTCTAACCAATAAATGTTAAAGTTGACAAGTTAGTTGGACTTTTTCCGAACTTATCAATAAGTTGGATTTCACTCCAAAAATCACCGGATGGTTTGCCGGAACATGGCCTAATGGAAAATCAAAGGCTATTGGGAATGGATAATCTTCGGTGTGTTCTAAAATTAATTCCTGAGCAGATTTTCCGATGGTTAAAGGAGCTTCATTGCAATCGGTAAAACCACCGATGATCATGCCGGAAAGACCCTCAAAATATCCTGATCGTTTTAATTGGACCAACATGCGATCTACGTGATATAGTCTTTCGCCAATTTCCTCAATCACTAATATTTTTCCATCCGGTTTATTAAAGCTTTTAGAGCCAATCAAATGCGTTAATAAGGATAGATTTCCGCCGATTAACTCTCCTTGAACCTCTCCTAATATATTGGATGTATGTATGTTGCAAGTGTAATTGACGCTACCCCTAAACAAGATTTGGTTCAAAGACTGCAGAGAAAATTCTCCTCCTTGTTGGCAAAAATTATTGGGCATTGGGCCATGAATTCCGGCAACGCCTAATGAATCAATGTGTGTTAATAATGCGGTTATATCTGAAAATCCAACAATCCATTTGGGATTTTGTAAGAAATGAGTAAAATCTAGATGGTCTAATAATCGACTCGTTCCATAGCCACCTCTGATCGGAAATATGGCTTTGATTTCTGGGTTATCTAACGCTTTTTGTAGGTCATTTAGGCGTTCTGCATCGGTACCTCCAAAACCAAAATGTTGGGATAAATAATGTTCACTTCGGTCGACACGCAATCCCCATTTTTCAAGTACTTCTATTCCTTTTTCCCAGGCATTGGAGTTTGTATGTGACGCAGGAGATAAAACCGAAACCAGGTCGCCAGTTTTTAGTAATGGGGGAATGGTCATAGAAAATTTAATTACTAGCAAATATCTAGGTTTTTTTATTCAAACCCAAGGCTTAAATTTCGTAATATTGCAAAAAAATAAAGTTTGAAAGATCACAAATCTCTTGACTTAGTTCACCCTTGTTATAATCCACACCTGCATTGGGCTCAGGATTTAGTGCATTATTATGGGCTTTTTGTCAAGATGTTGCCGAATGATCTTCAAATTAAAGTTTATGTCGTGAATGATGGTAGTTCTACCGGGATTAATGAACAAGATATTTCTTTTTTACATACTCAAATACCCCAATTTCATTACATTGATTTACCAAAAAATGTAGGAAAGGGAGGCGCTTTGAGAGAAGCAATTAAACAAACCACATCCGAGATCATTATATATACGGATGCCGATTATCCATATAAATTGGAAAATGCATTGGAGATGTATCGAAAATTGGAAGAAGAAAATGTTGATATTGTAGTTGGGGTGCGGGATGAACATTATTATGATTCGCTGCCTTTATCTCGTAAAATTTTCTCGTTGAGTTTGAAGGTAATGAATTACTTATTTTTTCCTCGATTAAAGGTCAAGGACACGCAATCTGGGCTTAAGGGATTTAACCAAAAAGGCAAGGTAATATTTCTAAAAACGCAGATTTCAGCATTTTTATTTGATATGGAATTTCTTGTGATGGCATCCAACCAAAAGGATATTCGCATGGATTGGATTTATGTTCAGGTTCGGGAGGGAATTCAATTTTCCAAGATGAGGTTTAAGACTATATTAACCGAGTTATTTAATTTCGGGTCAATTTTGGTTCGAAGAATGATTAATTTGAAGTATGGCCGCACCTAAAATCATGATTACCTTGGATGTTGAGGAGTGTGATATACCCTTAGAATATGGGTTTGAAATCTCATTGGAGGAACAATTGGAGGTCTCGAGAAAGGGTTTGAAAAATTTCATGGGATTAGTTGATTCGTTGGAAATCCCCGTCACTATTTTTTGTACGGGGGTTTTTGCAGAAAACAATCCTGACTGGATATCAAAATTACATCCTAGGCATGAATTGGCTTCACATGGTTATTTTCATGGAAGTTTTGATGCAAAAAAAGATTTGAAATCATCGAAGGATCTTTTAGAAAAATTAAGTGGTCGAAAGGTTTTAGGATTTCGGATGGCTAGAATGCAATATGTAGATGAAGCCGAAATCAAATTGGCTGGTTATGGGTATCATTCATCACTTAATCCAACTTGGATTCCGGGCCGTTACGATCATCGCGATAAGCCCACAATTCCTTTTTTCGAGCATGGGCTATGGAATGTTCCTGCTTCGGTTACACCTAAAACTCGAATCCCGTTATTTTGGTTGGCTTTCAAAAATTTCCCTTTGTGGGTTTTTAATTATTTATCTCAGGTATGTTTGCGAAAAAACAGATTTATCAACTTGTATTTTCATCCTTGGGAATTTACTGATTTATCCAAATATCCTTTGCCTTTTCATGTGAAAAGGGGTCATCGTGGATCTTTGCTTAAAAAACTCGAATGCTACTTAAAGGTAGCGCAAAAAAATAATTTGGATAATTTCATCACAATGAATGAATACGTTAAATATCTTTCAGATGGAAAATAAGGGAATTCAATGGTATCAACGAACTTCTGTATTAATCATAATCTGGTTGTTGGCAGGCGCCATCACAGGCTTTAAGCAATATCTGCTTTCAGATGTTCATTCCCATATTAATAATTTCGTCATTTTTAAATCGAGCACGGGTCATTTTTTTAATCAAATGCCGCTGTATTTAGAATATCCAAAAGAGTACTTTGATCTGTATTTATATGGACCTGTATTTGCTATTTTGATAGCTCCTTTTTCATTGATGCCTTTAGGCTTGAGTGTGGTGATTTGGAATTTGTGTAACTCAGTCATTTTATATTATGCCATACAGCATTTGCCTATCCGAATAGATCAGCGAGCCAGTATTTTGTGGATCATATTAAATTCTGCGATTACTGCTCTTTTAAATACGCAATTTCATGGTTTATGCATCTCCATGATCTTATGGAGTTATATTTATGTACATCGGGGTCGAGATTTTTGGGCAGCGTGTTTAATCATTTTAGGGATCTTGATTAAATTTTATGGCATTGTGGGCTTGGCGTTTTTCTTTTTTTCAAAATCCAGGCTTACGTTTTTTTATTATTTATTGGCCTGGCTTTTGATTTGGGGTATAATCCCTGTGATTTTTGGAGATTTTCAATTTGGCATCCAAACGTATTATGATTGGATTGGGATATTGACACACAAGAATGAACTAAATATAAATATCCAAAATGTACGTACAGATGTGTGCGTGATGGGTATGTTTCGACGCATTTTCGGGGATGCAAGTTTGTCCAATCTATGGTTTTTGATTCCATCGATGCTGCTAAATGTGATCGTTTATTTTCAGCCAGAGAAATGGGGCCGTATTGATTTCCAATTAAGGATTTTAGCTTTTGTGACCATTTACTTAATGCTTGCGAGTACTGGAACGGAATCGCCCACGTTAATTATGGCATTTCCAGGTGTAGGATTGTGGTTCATATTGGGGCCTAAAAACAAGTTCAGGTGGAGCTTATTGGTTATCACATTACTTATATCAAGTTTTTCTCCTACGGACTTGTTCCCGCGCTACATTCGTGAGGCATACATTAATCAATATGCATTGATGATATTGCCATTATTGATTGTTTGGTTTGTTTTAGCGTATGATTTGTGGATGGATGACTCTACAAGTGTTAGCGTTACAGAAAAATCACTTCCTTAACTACCTCGCTGTCAGCTGATTTATTAATTAATTCGATCATTTTTTGTTTAGCCATCATGAGTTCTTTCTTGAGTGGGGCTGAATCGATTTGAAGAAATAATTTGTGGTTTGTCACGTACACCTTTTGCGTTCTAGCAGCGATCGGCTTACCCATGATTGATTCCCAGTTGGCCGACACATATGTTTCGTCAAATTTCCCTTGTAATTTATATATTTTAAGAAGGGATTCAATGGCTTCTTTTAAAGAGGAGCTATCACTTTTTCTGGAAGATGCTTTTGGGCTTTTTTTGTAAAAAGGAGAATCCATTTGATGTATAAATTGGAGTCTAAATTAATAATTAGCCGATAAATTATACCAATTAGAGGTTTTTTTAATTTTTTTTTAATTTTTTTTAAAATTTCTAATCCCGAAAAAGTACCCTATAATCGATACTATTTAGGGAAAAATATTAAAGAGAAGATTATCTTCAATTACTCTTTAAAACTTTAATTCTACCTTATGAGAC
>CAIZMB010000163.1 GCA_903933935.1 uncultured Cytophagaceae bacterium | reverse complement strand
TGTGCATTTTCAATCGCCTTGCTTGCTTCTGCCACTTTTATCGATGAGGCCTTATGGGTGCCCGCCACAATAATCGATCGGTATAACTGATCCACCCAATCCGCTATTTCAGGCGTAGATCCCGAAGTAACTTTTTTGATTTTCGTTAATGTATTTACCTTGTCGCCCGGATTAATGCGCTCTGGCGAATAACCACAAAAGAAATCCACATTAAATTTTAATCCTGATTCCTGCTCTAACACCGGCACACAATCTTCTTCCGTACAACCCGGATAAACCGTTGATTCGTAAATCACCACATCGCCTTTCTTTAAAACTTTTCCTATCATTTCTGATGCCTTTAACAAAGGCCCTAGATCAGGTTTTTTAAAATGGTCAATAGGGGTCGGAACGGTCACAATGAACGTATTGCAAGCCGACAAATCAGATAATTCAGATGAAAATTTTAACTGGGCCGAAGCCTTTAATTGGGCATCACTCACCTCTTGCGTACGATCATATCCCCGATTCAATTCGGAAATACGCGTTGCATCAATATCAAAACCCAGCGTAGGATATTGTTTTCCAAACTCAACTGCCAACGGAAAGCCCACGTAGCCCAAACCTATAATCGCAATGGATGGATTCATCTCTATTTTGTAAATAATTTGACGTCCGAAGCCATCATGTCTTTCACTAAGGCTGGTAAGTCATATTTTAGGGTCCAACCTAATTGTGTTTTCGCTTTTGTTGGATCGCCGATCAACAATTCAACTTCCGTAGGGCGGAAATAACGTGGGTCAACAGCCACCACTTCTTTGCCTATGGCCACTTGGTAAAGCGGATTATTGCATTTTGTCACCTTGGCAATTTCATTCACCCCTTCTCCAGTAAATTGAACCTCTATGCCCACTTCCGCAAATGCCATTTTGATAAAATCGCGAACCGTAGTCGTAATGCCTGTCGCAATGACAAAATCTTCTGGTTTTTCTTGCTGTAAAATTAACCACATCGCCTCCACGTAATCTTTGGCATGACCCCAATCGCGCTTCGCATCTAAATTACCTAAGTAAATTTTATCTTGTTGGCCCAACGCAATCTGTGAAACCCCGCGCGTAATCTTACGCGTCACAAAAGTCTCCCCGCGCAACGGCGACTCATGATTAAATAATATTCCATTCACCGCAAACATATCATAGGCCTCTCGGTAATTAACCGTGATCCAATAGCCATACATTTTGGCTACCGCATAAGGGGAACGTGGATAAAATGGCGTTTTTTCTGATTGGGGAACTTCTTGTACCAAACCATATAATTCAGATGTAGACGCCTGATAAATCTTTGTTTTTTTCGTTAGGCCCAACAAACGAACGGCCTCTAAAATACGAAGTGTCCCTATTCCATCTACTTGAGCCGTGTATTCCGGCTCATCAAAAGAAACTTTAACATGAGACATCGCGCCCAGATTATAAATCTCATCAGGTTGAACATCTTGTATAATGCGTATGATATTCGTGGAATCACTTAAATCGCCATAATGCAAGTGAAAATTGGACGAATCCACATGTGGGTCTTCGTAAATATGATCAATTCGACCAGTGTTGATCAAAGAGCTTCTCCGCTTAATCCCGTGAACCACATACCCTTTGGACAATAATAATTCAGCTAAATATGCACCGTCTTGCCCTGTAATACCTGTAACCAGTGCTATTTTTTGTTTTTGAGACATATAAAATCAATTTTAAGCGGCCACTATAATCGACCGCCCTTAGTTATAAGGGGCAAAATTACAAAAAATCAGGAGAGCGACACAATCAAATTTATTTATTGGGCGCCCTTCGTGTCGATTTTACTTGTACAAATCTAAAATGGCCGCCTCGTGTTTCGCATAAATTTGCTTCCGCTTTAATTTTAACGTAGGCGTAATCTCCCCGTCTGAAATGGTAAACAAGCGTGGCAATAAAACGAATTTCTTTACTTGCTCATATTTGGCCACAGAAGCCATCGTCATCAAAACCTCTTCTTCTAATTTGGCAATGACTTTTTTGTTGGCGATCATTTCTTCTGGCGAATTTGCATCAATTTCTTGTTGCTTACACCAAACGCCCAAGGCTGTAAATTCCGGAATAATCAATGCCGATGGGAATTTTTGTCCTTCGCCAGTCACCATGCATTGTTCAATAAAGGATGATTCCTTTAATTTATTTTCGACCAATTGAGGAGCTACGTATTTTCCTCCCGATGTTTTGAAAATTTCCTTCTTCCGATCGGTTATTTTTAAATATTTCCCGTCCACAAAAATACCTATGTCTCCCGTATGGAACCAACCGTCCTTATCGATCGCCTCGGCAGTTGCCTCCGGATTTTTATAATATCCTGGCATGATTGAATCTCCTTTGGCTAAAATCTCGCCATCTTCGGCAATTTTAACTTCCACACAATCTAAAACCGAACCGACACAACCTACCTGAAAATCAGGTGGATTTACTTTGGAAATCGATATAATCGGCGAAGTTTCTGTTAAGCCATAGCCCTCCGAAATGGGAATTCCGGCAGCCCAAAATACCCGAGACAAACGCGGTTGTAAAGCGGCAGATCCCGAAGCAATTAACCTTACTCGGCCACCCAAGGCCTCTTTCCATTTGCTAAAAATCAATTTTCGATAAAGTGCGAGCTTTAACGAATCTATAAGTCCCAATTTTTTCATCGGGTCATAACTTAAGCCAAATTCAATCGCTCCAAAAAATAAGATTCTTTTAATCCCCGTAAGCTCGTTGCCCTTCGCCATGATTTTATCATAAATCTTTTCTAATAATCGGGGCACCGAAGTAAACATGGTCGGCTTAACTTCCCTGATATTATCGGCAATGGTTTCCATACTCTCGGCATAGTAGGTTGACGCGCGATAAAACAAATAAACATATATTGTCGTGCGCTCATAAATGTGACACAGCGGCAAAAAGCTTAGGGTTCTATCGCCGTCCATTAAGCCAAAATAATTCCCGCGATCCGTTGATTTTATGTTGCTGATAATATTGTGATGTGTCAACATAACCCCCTTTGGACGCCCGGTTGTTCCTGATGTATAAATTAAGGTTAATAAATCTTCCGGTCTAACCGCATCCATCAACTTTTGTAAAACAGCCGCATCTTTTCCCTCGCCCTTTTCTTTCACGATGGACCATGATTTCGCATCTTCAACAGGATCAAACGTAAAAATTTCTTTTACGCCTTTGTTTTTCTTAGAAGCCTCCTTTGCTTTAAAATAGAGATCTTCTCCCTCAACAAACACAAATTTTACTTCGGCATTTTCAAAGATAAATTCATAATCTTCAATCGTGATGGTAGGATAAATAGGTACGGTAACGCCCCCGATTATTTGTGTGGCAAAATCAACAAAATTCCAATGTGGTCTATTTCCTGAAATAATAGCTACTTTTTCTCCGGGTTTTAAACCCAGTTCCAACAAGCCCAAGGCTATCGTTTGAATGTTTTCAAGTGTTTCCGCGCTGGAGTATTTTCTCCATTCGCCGTCTCGCTTTTGACAAAATAAATCAGGAATTTGGTGGGTTTCTAGTGGTTTTAACAAATCGAAAACCCTCGTTAAGTTATGGCTTGTTGACATATTTAAATAGTTTATAAATCAAAGTTAATGGTTTGAGCCGAACCAAAATAGTACTATTAAATTATTTTTTTGCATTGTTAAGTATGGTCCGTACGTCACCTACATGCAAACTACTTGGATATTGTTTTATAAACAAAAGAAAGGGCTCACTATTAGTTGAATCGTCCAACGTTAAATAATAAAACAACGCGTCGTCGCCATAAATATCATCCGGAAACTTTTTAAAAATCTCCCAATAGATTTCTTTTGCTAGCGCATTGTCGCCTTTTTGCCTCGCCCGGGTTGCCCTAAGGTATAAAATATCATCTTGTAGGCTTTCCTGTTTGTTTTCTGTTGTCAAGAAAACCAACAACGAATCACCCTCCTCCCACCTTTTTTGATCATACATAAATTTGATCTTAGCAAATTTTTTCAAGCCCACCTCCAATGAATCTATTCCTGTGTTATCCTCAATGAGCAGGCCTAATTCCAGCGCATCGTTGGCAATCTCTCTTTGTGTCCCCTGTTTTAAAATATCTGAAAGCTCCTTAGCTAATTCAAAATCACCTGTGTAAAAATACAATTTAGCCGTTTTAATTTTTGCCTCGTAAGCTAGTGGGGAATCTTTTACCTGCTTTTCAACTTGCGCATATTGAATTAATGCATCATACTTTTTGCCTTTATACGTTAGGATATCTCCCAGCTCTAGTTTCATTTGGGCCTGTAAATTCTCATCGCTTTGCGTCAATAAAATTCCTTTGTTTAAAACCAAAACCGCCGAATCCAATTGTTTGAGCTGATAGGCATACAACTTAGCTTCCTGCCAATATGAATTCATTGAGATTGCATTATCCCCTCGTTCATTTCTTAATTTTTGATAAGCACTAATTAAACTCCTGACCTCGGCTATTTCGGGCTTTTCCTTTCTTAATACAACTTGCTCTCGGGCGGCAATGGACATTTGTTGCCAACGAGGCCTCTGGTTAGCATTTGGATAGCTCTTGATCAAATAATCAAATATTTGACTGGCCAAGGACCATTGCTGACTTTGAAAAATATAGGAGGCAAATTCTAAGATGCGCTTACCTTGCTCATTTTTAAACCGCATATCCAAAGCCCTTCGCTGATACCATGCCTTTTCCCAGTCCCCATTAAAAATATACGTATTCACTAATAACTCGATTAAATTTGGGTCATCAGGATATTGTTGGATTTTTTGAATGAACAAACGCTCGACTTCCAAAAACGGAATTTGTTCTTCATATAAACGGTAAACAAATTGCTGCGCCAAAGATATATCCCCTGTTTTTAATAAGTTATCCACATTCTTTCCACATTCATCAAGCCATATTGATGCTAAATTATCCTCATTAAATAAATTATAAGAAAAATTTGAAAATAAATCACCAGTATTTCCATGATTATTGATAAATTCCCCCATTAATTTCAAACGCTTTTTTTCGTTTTTAATTAATTGAATGGATTTGAATTCAGATTTGAATTTTTGATTGGATGTAGAATCTTGACTAATAAAAGGATGATCAAATCCGAGGACTTGATTAAAAATGAGACAGAAAATGAAACACTTTATCCACATAGTATAATTAAAAGAAATA
Source organism: uncultured Cytophagaceae bacterium (assembly GCA_903933935.1). Taxonomy (GTDB): domain Bacteria; phylum Bacteroidota; class Bacteroidia; order Cytophagales; family Spirosomataceae; genus Aquirufa. The sequence goes on along the minus strand of CAIZMB010000163.1, from coordinate 21,162 downwards.
AAATTTTAAATATATCTTTTTTGTTCTTCATTATTGTTCTCTGTGGATAAGTGTATAAGTATTATTTAGGTTTGTAATGAGTAGGTATTTAAACACTTAGCTTTTAGAAATCCTTTTTTACTCTGTGGATAAGTTTTCATTTGACTGTGGATAAATAGAGACTTATCCACATGTTCGTTGTTGTTTTTTGTTTATGCACAATCAGCCTTAATTTTTGTGGATAATATGTGTACAATTAAGGCACTTATCCACACTAGTTTTGTGTACTTATCAACAAATCAGTAATTTGAAAATTGGCTTTTAATTTAACTTTTCCTTCTAAATAAAACATACTTTCTGGCTTTGTCTTTAGAATAAAATTACCAATGTCCCTATATCCATTTTTATTCTTATCCTCTATGGCTCTAATGATATACACACCTGGTTCCACATGTAAAAAATTGAATTTTTGGCTTGTATTTTGTTCATATAAGACTTGCATATTGGATGCATTTAGAAGTTGAACGATGTAGTTATTCAGTTGCTCGCCCACACGGCCCTCTATGCTTCCATATTCTTCCAAATCTTGGAATTGAAAGGCTTGTTTTTGTAAGTCACTTGAATCATTTTCTGCACTAACAAATGCGCCTTTTTCTAAATTCAATAGAAACTTCTCTCGGTAGGGTAAAAATGCTCGCTTAATGGTTAACTCATTTGAATATTTGTTCCACGCGTATGCTTCATCGGGCATTGTGATCGTTTCGTTTTCTTCCGTTTTAAATTGGACGCGCTTGCTGTCCCATGAAACAACCGGCTTTGGAAAGGTAAGAACGAGTGAATCTTCGGGCGATACATATTTACCCTGAGCGGGCAAATAACTAACTTGTAACGGCGCTTGTGTAACTTTTTCTTTTCGTATTATTTCTCTGAACTTTACTTTTAGGGGTATTTTATAGTTTCTATTTAATGAATCTACAAGGTTGGCATTCAAGAATAGTGTATCTTTTACTTCCTGGTTTTTGACATAAATCCGGATGTTTTTATTTCCCTCTATTTGATAAATTAAGTCTTTTTTATTTTCCAACTCCAAGGCTTTAATGCCTCGATTCATTTCATACAAAACTGTTTTTGCGGTACTGGTTGTTTTGGTTATTTTTAAAGGATCAAGATTTTGTAGTGAAATAGAAAAGTTTTTGGTTTCATTTTTATTCAGGGTAAAAAACGGTTCGGTTATAAAGTCGACCGGCTCTTTATTTGAGTTATAAAGTAGGTTGTTGTTACCGTCTATAAATGCAGCCATATAATATTTGCCCTGCGCCAGATTTTCAAGGGTATAAATTCCAGAGGTATCCGTTTTCGTGAAATAATAGGGCTTGGTCTTGTCTATTCTAAGTGTGTCAGTATATGGATATAGCCCAACCAATACATTTTCAAAAGCTTTATTTTGGTCGACTAATTTGATTTTTCCTGTAATGCTTAATGAATCAATGGTGTTAGATGTACTAAATACGAGTTTGATGTTTTTGCCAACATTTCTTTCTGATACATCTTCAATTGAATTTCTAAAATTGAATGTGTAAGTTGTTTGGTCTTTTAGTGCACTATCTAATAAAATGCTTAAGCCGTTTGGCCTTGTGCGAGTTTGGTAGGTTCCAATATTAGGGGTAATGAGCAATTCTTGATTTAGATTTCGAACATTGATGTATTCATTAAAGGTTAGTTCTAATTTTTTGCCTTTATAATTTTTACTCTTATTGAGCGGAATCGAGGTGACCAATTGAGGAGCAAGCGTATCTTTTTTCCCACCTGGAGGGTTAGCCATTTGTGCACAACTTTGAATGATTAATAAAGTCGTGATGAATAAAAAGAAAAGGAGAACAACCTGTTTGCTTCGAAGATCAGACATGCTCAAAAATATATAAATTACTTGAATAATTTCCCTTCCCGAAATATGCGCTTATGTTGGACCACAACCCGATAATAAACGAGCTAATTAATTTCTTCTTGCCCGTTTTATATTCGTGACTTAGCAATGAAATATAAAAACTGTCAAAAATCTGACCCCTTTTTGATTTTAATTTGAAGCCATGTTTTTTAGCCAAGGACTCGATCGTGATTGGGTCGAAATGGTAGATGTGCCTTGGTACATCATAAGCCGCCCAATGTTCTTTAAAATAGTTTGCATCAAAACTTTTTGAATTAGGCAATGCCAAAATTAATACCCCCTCATTCGCAATCCTTGATTTAAAAAATTCGAAATATTCGTCGAGTTCGTACACGTGTTCTAATACATGCCAAAGCGAAATCAATCTAAATTTTGCTTCTTTTGGAATCTCTCTAATCGATGGATATATGTCGATGCCCAAAGCTGCTTCTGCTCTGGCGGCTGTTGCAGGATCCAATTCCATTCCGCTAATTTTCCATCCTGCTTTTTGGCACGCATTCAGAAAATGTCCATTGCCACAACCAATATCTAACAGCTCAAGGTTACCCGTTTTCTCTTTTTCAATCCAGCCTGTTTTTTGTTTTAATGTAAAATTTCTAACCAGGTGGTAGAGTTTATTGATGATGCCCTCTTGGGTATCGCTGTGAGATATATAATTGTCCGACTTATAATAAGGACCCGCCTCGGTGGCCGTTGGCCTAGGATTTGTAAACAACAATTCGCAAGCACGACAACGATCAATCTCGAAATTTTCCTTTGAAACGGTATAATCTTTTGCCGCTAAAAAAGGCAGTAAATTTGATTCCCCGCAGGCAGGACAGGCGCTTAGTTTTTCCATCATTATCGACCCATAAATAAAAGTAAAATGGAAACATCAGAAGCCGAAACCCCAGAGATCCTACTCGCTTGGCCTATGGTTTCTGGCCTAATGGCTTTTAGTTTTATTCTTGACTCGGTAGACAAGGTTTTGATTTTATCATAATCAAAACTTGCTGGAATGGCTAAGTCTTCCATGGTTTTCATTTTGTCCACCATGAGTCTTTCTTTTTCTATATAGCTCTCGTATTTGACAATGATTTCTACTTGCTCCAGTTCTTCATTGCTATATCCATTTTTTATTTCTTTAAAGTTTTCGTTGGTCAACAAGGCCTCAAAACTTAAATCGGATCGCCTTAATAAATTGACCAATGGCGTACCTTCTCGGATGGGCGAACTTTGATTATTTTCAAGCCAATCGTTTATATTTTCAGGGCGAATTTTGATCGTTTTAATTTCATTCATCAGAGCAGCCACATTCGATTTTTTCTGAACAAATCGATCCATTCTTTTTTGGGTGGCTAGACCAAGTTTAAACCCTTTGTCGGTCAACCGCTCATCCGCATTATCTTGTCTAAGCAAGGTTCTAAACTCGGCTCTTGACGTAAACATACGGTAGGGCTCATCTGTCCCTTTATTGATCAAGTCGTCAATCAAAACGCCAATGTATGCATCTGATCTCGACAAGGTAAAAGGTTCTAAATGATGTGTTTTTTGGTGGGCATTAATCCCCGCCATGAGTCCTTGGCAAGCCGCCTCTTCATATCCCGTCGTCCCATTTATCTGTCCCGCAAAAAATAGACCCGCAATTCTTTTTGTTTCAAGCGTCGATTTTAATTGGGTCGGAGGAAAATAGTCATATTCAATCGCATATCCAGGCCTAAACATTTTAGCTTTTTCAAATCCCGGAATTAATCGAATCGCCTCAAATTGTATTTCTTCCGGCAAGGATGTCGAAAAGCCATTGACATAAATTTCGACTGTTCTCCAACCCTCCGGTTCCACAAATATTTGATGACTATCTTTATCGGCGAAGCGATTAATTTTATCTTCAACGGATGGACAATAACGCGGCCCCAATCCCTTGATTCTGCCAGCAAACATGGGGGATTTATCAAAGCCTTTTCTTAAAACTTCGTGAACTTTTAAATTGGTATGCGTGATCCAGCAAGAACGCTGTTCCTTAATATGTGTCTCACTTAGGTATGAAAAAGAACTTGGATTTTCATCTCCCTTTTGTTCTTCCATGGCATCATAATCTAAGCTCCTTCCATCTACCCTTGGAGGCGTGCCGGTCTTCATTCTGCCCGACTCAAAACCCAAAGCAATTAATTGTTCTGTTAGACCGATAGCCATCGGTTCAGCCATTCTTCCTCCACCAAAATTCTTCTCCCCTATATGGATAAGGCCGTTTAAAAATGTTCCATTCGTCAGCACGACAGTGGGCGCAAAATAGCTCATGCCCATGCGCGTCTGTACCCCCCTCACTTCATTATTTTCAAGGATGATTTGTTGGACCGAGTCTTGCCAAAAATCCACATTCTTATTTTCTTCCAACGCCCAACGCCATTCCTCCGCAAATCTCATTCGGTCCGACTGACACCTAGGCGACCACATCGCTGGACCCTTTGATCGATTCAGCATCCGAAATTGAATCATGGTTTTGTCGGAGATGATTCCAGACATTCCACCCAAGGCATCGATTTCTCGTACAATTTGTCCTTTAGCCACCCCGCCCATGGCCGGGTTGCATGACATTTGCGCAATGGTTTGCATGTTCATCGTAATGAGCAAAACGCGCGAACCCATTTGTGCTGCTGCATGTGCTGCCTCACAACCTGCGTGTCCCGCCCCTACCACTATGACATCGTATGTATTTTGCATGCAAATTTAATTGGGTGTTTCACGTGAAACACGCTTTGTATTTATATGTTTTTAAGGTGTTCGTTTTCCTTATTTCGCATCAACTCTTTTTGGGCCTTGTCTTTGTCTTTGTATCCAGCAAGATGCAATAAACCATGCACCATCACTCTTTTTAATTCTGAGTCTTTGGTGTCAAATTTTATCGCATTTTCGCGCACCCTTTCAATGGAAATAAATATATCTCCTTCAATCATTTTTGGGTCTTCTGAATTGTCAAAAGTGACAATGTCTGTTAAGGTGTCGTGGCCCAAATACTTTTGATTGATGTCCAACAAATAGGCATCCGAACAAAATATATAATTCAATTCTCCAATGGTAAAGCCTTCTGCTTTGGCCGCATCTTTTAACCATGCCTTGTGCTTTAGCTTTTCCTTTAACCCAAATGCTATGTCTTCTGTTAGGAATGTGATCATATTTAATTTCAAACCACGAATTTACGAAAAAGCATCTTCGAAATGCTCAATTTTGATGGCTTGGGGGTAAAAATTAACCGAAATCGCATCAAAACGGATCTCTTTGTGCCAATTTTTATCCATTTGATAGTCATTAGCCGCTTGAAATAACATGTGTTTTTTATGTTCGCCAATGTGATCTTCCGGATTTCCATGAAATGTTTTTTGTAAAGACTTTACTTCTACGAAAACAAGGAAGGCCCCGATTTTACCAATGATGTCCACTTCAGCTCTGCCCGACCTATAATTTTTCTCAAGAATTTGATACCCCATATTCAGTAAATATCGGGCCGCTAGTCTTTCCGCTTGCCGACCCTGCTTTAAATGTTTCGCCATTCTCGTATATTTGTTTTGGCCAAAGTACGTGCTTTGTTGTCATGATTAGAAGTGTCAAGTCCCATATGTACCAGCAGAACAAAAAAGTCCAAGTTGTTGATTTAAATCTTGCCCCCTACCAAGAAGCATGGGACATGCAAGAAAGGCTTATGTCGGACATATCTGAAATTAAATTAGCCAATCGGAATTTAGCGCTGTCGGATCAAGCACTAACGCCTAATTACCTTTTGTTTTGCGAACATCCGCATGTGTATACATTAGGTAAAAGTGGTGATGCTTCTCACCTTTTAATGCAAGAAGAGTTTTTGCATACCATCAACGCAAGCTTTTTAAAAACGAATCGAGGAGGAGACATTACGTATCATGGGCCGGGCCAACTCGTTGGCTATCCTATTTTTGACCTAGAGAATTTTTACACCGACATACATTTGTATTTAAGAATGCTGGAAGAAGCCATTATTCTTACATGCCAAGACTATGGCTTGTTGGCCGGCAGAATTAACGGCTTGACTGGCGTATGGATTAATCATGAATCAGACCAAGCAAGGAAAATCTGCGCTTTTGGAGTAAAAGCGTCCCGCTGGATTAGCATGCACGGATTTGCATTTAATATCAAGCCTGACCTATCCTATTTTTCTCACATCGTGCCTTGTGGCATAACAGGAAAAGGGGTGACATCTTTAAGCCAAGAACTAGGCGTCGATGTCAATGAATTAGAGGTAAAAGAAATCGTTTTAGGCCACCTTAGTGCACTGTTCGGATTTGAAATCATTCGCGTTCCACGTGAAACCCTATTCGCTTAAATAAATTAATCGTTCCACGGGAAACAAAAATGGAGACTATAAAAAACTTTAAGAACACATTATTTATTGACATCGAAACGGTAAGCGGATCCGAGAATTTTTCCTCAATTTCAGATCGAATGAAAGATTTTTGGGTAAAAAAAGCGAAGAATTTAGCAAATCCGGCTAATATTTCATTCGAGGAAATGTATTTTGAACGGGCGGCTTTGTATGCCGAGTTTGGTAAAATTATTGTCGTGGGAATGGGATTTTTGTTTGTCAATAAACAAGGTGAGTTATCATTGAAAGTCAAGACTATCGCTAATGCAGATGAAAAAGAGTTGCTAGTAGAGTTCATTGACTTTATTAATAAGACATATAAATCTAGGGAGCTGACATTAGTGGCTCATAATGGAAAGGAATTTGATTTCCCTTATTTGTGTAGGAGAATGCTGGCGAATCGACTTGAAATCCCCAAATCATTACAGTTGCAAGGCAAGAAGCCATGGGAGATTATACACCAAGATACCATGGAAATGTGGAAGTTTGGCGATCGGAGAACTTATAGTTCATTGGAATTATTGGCCGAATTAATGGGAATAGAGGGCGCAAAAATTGACCTATCTGGGGACCGAGTAAACTATGTTTTTTATAAGGAAAAAGATTTAGATCGAATAGCAGCTTATTGTGGGGATGATGTTATTATTGTGGCCCAACTATACCTAAGGTTTCATTTCTTAAGTATTGTTGAGCCACAGAATATAGAAAAGATATAATTCCTATAGTATTTTAGCCGGATTTCCGAAGACTCGCTTTCCAGCAGGTACATTTTCTATCACAACGCTCCCTGCTCCTACTGTTGATCCTTTGCCGATGGTCAAGCTTCCGACGATGGTTGAACCAATACCTACAAATACATTTTTGTCAATTTTTGCACCTTTGCCGATGGTGGTTCCGGCGCCAATTTGTGAGAATTCTTCAATGATTACGCCTGTTTCAAGCGTAACACCAGGGCCAATGATAACATTGTCGGATATTTTAGTTTCTGGTGATATGATGGATCCCGCGCCTATATAAATTCCATAAGACAAACTCTTAACATTGGCGATTAATGCGTTCGGGTGAATGGCATTAACCGGTTTAGTCTTTCTATCTTCTTCGATGGTTTCAATCATCTTTTTTCTTTCAATAGGGTTTTCTAGTGCAACAAATACACCACAGGTTTTACCTATTAAATCCCAATATGTGTTTTCCTCAGTATTCCCTAATACTGGTATTTCCCCTATTTCTGTTCCTTGTTTTTTGGGATCATCGTCTAAAAAACCATAGATAATTACGTTGTTAATTTGTAAAATGTGAGCCACTTCTATGGCAAATGGATTTACGCCTATAATAATTACGGGTAATGAAGTCATTTGGTTTGGTTTATTTTATTTGTGTAATCGGTTAAATTAAAAGCAACTTGTTTATTTAAAGTCATTTGTAAGGAGGTGTAATTCTTTCCTTTTTCAATGGAATAGTCATTGTTTAGTTCATAATTACCTGCGTCAATTTCGGTGAGTCCCGAGTAAATGCTAAGATCTCCGATTTCTTCTAGTGTCCAGCTAAATTCAATTTTGCCATTGGTGTATTCTTCGCAAATATTGAGTCCTATGTCGGCCCTTATATTTTTACTGGAGCTTAAAGGCGCATTAATCAGTTTGATATCAAAAATGTTTCTTTCATTTGTAAGCAGGGTTTGATAGGTTGTGATTTCTTCGGTTTTCCATTCTTCGGTGGCTATTGCGTGGAAGGCATCCAATAATAAACAAGCATTTGTTTTGCGTAGTGATTGTTTTTCTAGATCCCAGTCGGCCCCACCGGATTCCAAGAGTATAAGCCCAAATCCCTGTGATTGAAAATAATCTCCGAATGCCCTTGCGTTATATTCGTCGGTCCATTTGGCAATTTTATTTGGGTAAATTTCTTGAACAATTTTAGTTAATCTATTGGCTAATTTTCCCGCCCTTAATCTGGAATCTGTCCATGTTCCGGACTCGTCTCCTGTTGTAGCCAGCAAAGCTATGTGTGTTTGATGGGGGGTATTTCCTACTGAGTATAATCTGTGCTGATCATGTAAGTTAAAGGAGAATAAGGGATTAATAGTATGTGCCCAGTCGTGCAAAACTTTAGTTTCAGGAGAGTGTAATTTACTCGCATCTCTGTTCATGTCGATGCCTAATGCCGTTTCTCTTGTCCATCTTTCGGCACCATCCGCATTTAACCTAGGAATAATAAATAATGTAATTTTCTGATGCAATTTTTCCCTTATTTCTCGCGTTTTATCGCTATTTTGAGATAAAAAAAGAAAAATATCAGCTAATGCCATGGTGGCTGTTGCTTCGTCCCCGTGCATTTGTGACCATGCACAAATATGTATGGGTCCAACGCCAAATTTTACTTGATGAATTGGTTTTCCTTCATATGTTTGGCCTATTTCTGAAACGTCCAACAAGGGGCTTTGCTTCCATTCATCTAGTAAACTTAGCCACAGCTCATAAGAAAAAGCTCGTTCTTTAATTCGAACCTCCTTGAATGAATCGTACAGATTTTCAATATTTTTATACATTATTGATAGGGTGTTTTGGGTATCCAGTTGGCGGCTTTTTGAGATTTATATAAACCCGTATTTCCAGATATGTACATAACCAAACAAGTTCCGATTAGGTAACATGCCCATGCAGAGGGACCAAAAAGTTCAATGCCTAAACACAATCCAGTGATTGGAGTTTTTGTTAAACCACAGTACAAAGATACAAATCCGACGGCAGCTAAAAATGCATGGGGCAATTGGATCCATTCGGAAAGCGAAGAACTCGCATGAGATCCAATTAAAAATAGTGGGGTGGCCTCCCCTCCTTTAAAACCTAATGCTAGGCTTAAGGTAGTTGCCATTAATTTCGATCCAGCAAATTCTATATTGGAATATATTTCTTGAAAGGGCTGCAATAAATATTCCGATCCTAAACCGATACTCATTTTGAAGATAGGAATTTGAAACAGGGCGAAGAGAATTAACCCCGAAATAAGCCCTTTGAGAATCGTTTGTTTGGGCCATTGGCCAAACAGATTTGAAATATTCGATTCTAGGAGCTTATAAATCAGGCCTATTATACCTAAAAATAGGCCTATACAAATCAATTTAGCCCAAAATAGCATTGTAATTGGAGGTAAAAAAACAAGGGGATAAAATAGATGTTTTGTGCCCCACACGTGTAAACTGATGAAATTCGCTAAAAAAGAAGTGGAAGCGCAAGCAATTAGCGATCGCCAATGAATTTTTCCAACCGTTCCGATTTCAAGTCCAAAAAAACAACCCGCTAGTGGAGTTCCAAATACAGCGGAAAATCCGGCGGCCATTCCAGCTCGAATCCAAATTGATTTTTCTTGAGAAGAGCAGTCCAATTTTTGTAAAACCATTTGAGCCACATTTCCCCCGAACAAAACCGCGGTTCCTTCTCTGCCTACGGAAGCGCCGACCAAATGACTTAACCAAGTACTAGAAATGGCATAGATTCCCGAAATACCTGCTTGAGGAGCGACTTCCAATAATGGATTATTTAATTGTTCAACTAGATTATTTGCGTTCGAATGAATAAACTTAAATGGATAAGTTTTTAGGACGTGGAAAAAGATTCCGACGAATGGAAGCCCATATAAAAGCCAGGGCGCTTCACCCCGAATCCATGCGATTTGTTCCAAACCCCAAAGAAAGAGGGAAGACATGGATCCTACGAGAAGGGAAATGCTTACTAAAATCCCTAACCTTGTAATCAGATAGAACGGTTTTAATTCCACAGGGTAAAAATTTGTTTCAAAGGTAAGAATATTATTTTCCCTACCTTTGCAAAGTTAAACAAAGCCAATTCTGATGAGTGAATTTTTACGTTTGGGATTGAATCCACAATTACAACGCGCTTGCGATGAGGTTGGATATTCTTTACCAACTCCCATTCAGGAGAAGGCAATTCCCTTATTATTGCAGGGTCATGACGTTTTAGGAATAGCTCAAACGGGAACAGGTAAGACGGCGGCATATGCTTTGCCGATATTAATGCGGTGCAAATACATGCAGGGGAGCTTACCAAGAGCCCTTATTTTAGCTCCAACTCGTGAACTTGTCATGCAAATCCACGAAGTGATGGTGGGTTTGGCACAGTTTACAGACTTAAGAATATTAGCTCTTTATGGAGGTTTGGGTCCTAAAACGCAAATTCAAACGCTAGAAGCTGGGGTCGATATCTTGGTTTCAACGCCCGGTCGGTTTTTAGAATTATACCGCAAAGAAGCCATAGGAACAAAAGATCTCAAATACCTGATATTAGACGAGGCAGACAAAATGATGGACATGGGATTTATGCCACAGATTCGTCAAATTTTAGAAAAAATACCGTATAAAAAGCGTCAAAATGGATTGTTTTCGGCAACTTTTCCCGAGAAAGTTGAGAATCTTTCCCATGAATTTTTAGAATTTCCGCATAAAATAGAAGTTACGCCTCAGGCTACTCCGGCAAGCCAAGTCACACAATTTGTTTATGAAGCGCAAAACGTTCAAACCAAGTTAAATGCGCTCGCATTTTTCTTACAAAACCCTGAATTTGAGAGAGTTATGATATTTTGCAGAAGCAAGGATATCGTAAATCAGGTGGAAAAATATTTAAGTTTTAGAGTTGTTCCTGTGGATCAAATTCGAGTGATACATTCCAACAAAGGTCAAAACACGCGTATAAATGCGATGCAGCAGTTTAGAGAAGGCAGTATTCGGGTTTTGGTCACGACAGATGTGGCGTCCCGCGGCATCGATATTCCTAAGGTTTCACATGTCATCAATTTTGACGTACCATTAATTTACGAGGATTATGTGCACAGGATTGGGAGGACAGGAAGGGCAGAGCAAGTGGGCGAGTCCATCACATTTATCACGTTAGCTGAGACCTACCATTGGCATAAAATTGAGGAAATTATTCATCAAAAAATAGATATTTCATCTTTGCCAAATGACATAAAAGTCGAAGAGACGCCATTTTTAGAACATCAGGATATGCTGAGGTCGGTTGACGAGCAGCGAAAAAGAGAAGATCCTGATTTTAAAGGCGCCTTTCATGATAAAAAATGGGTTATTAAGGCTAGGGCCAACGGAAATAAAGCTGCGCTGAAAGGATTAGGTAAAAATGGATTAACGCGAAGTGGTGCAGTAGCTCAGGGAGTTAAAACCGGACCTAAATCAAATGGCAAAACAGCAGGAAAACCAGGACCGAAGGGCCCCGATCGCAATAACCGACCCGGAAAAAATTCAAAATATAAGACCGCCGCACCAGGAAATAAAAAGAAACGATAGATTTGTGATATGAAAATAGTAAAATTAATCATGTTGTTGATGTTTGTGTCAACGCTAACTTGGGCTCAAAAGCCAGTTAAATACCAAGTATTATTTGGGAATAAAACGTTGCCACAAAAAGACAAATTGGAGTTAGACCAATTTATAGCCAGTTGTGACGCAAGCTTTGCTTCCAGAAAAGAAGCCGCTAATTTCTTCGCTGAACGCGCTTGGGAGTTTGTTGCCTCAGGTAAATTAGATACAGCAACTTATCGGTTTAACCTAGTCAATGCGTTGGACACGTCAAGCATAGATGCCTTTTGGGGTTTAGGGGTTATTTCATTTCAGCGAAAGGATTATCCTTTGGCTAAACAATTATTGGCGAAAGGGTTAATTTCTGATCCAAGCCAAGCGCTCATGCGCGTGGACTATGCCATTGTACTTTTGAGTTGTTATTTAGAAGGTAAGGATTGTGGAACTTTGGCAGAAGTAGATGCGGAGCTGGCTCAGTCTTTAAAAGACGAACCAAAGAATGCAAATGCGTGGATGAAGCGGAGCCAAGTAGCTTTTTATCAAGAAAAGTACGAACTCGCGTGGACCTATTTTCACGAATGCAGGTCATTGGATATATTGCAAATGGACTTGAATTTTGGTAGCCAATTGGCCGAAAAAATGCCAGATCCTAAAGGAATTTTTAAATAATGAGCAATGGGATTCCGTTCTTTTTTTGCTAAACCTTTTGCTAAACGAGTTGTCAAAAAACATCGTTTAAGTCATCAAAATGCGTTAGAGAGACAAGATTTTTGGCTGTCGCATCACTTAAAAAAAGCTGAAAATACGATATTTGGACAGGCTTTTACGTTCGCGAAAATCCGAAATTATCTAGAATTTAAATCAATCGTTCCGATCGCTGAATATGAGGATTTAAAATCGTATATCGACGAGATGGTCAAGGGGGCAGAAAATATTTTGTGGCCAGGAAAGCCCGCATATTTTGGCAAAACATCGGGTACAACTTCTGGAGTTAAATACATTCCCATTTCAAAAGAGTCTATGCCCTTTCATATTCAAGGAGCGAGAGACGCTCTTTTGCACTATGTTTTTTATAGTGGAAACGCGGCTTTTTTAGATCGAAAATTAATCTTTTTATCAGGTTCCCCTGCATTGGATATTAAAAATGGGATACCTACGGGCCGATTATCTGGTATCGTAAATCACCATGTTCCTGGTTATTTAAGGGGGAATCAATTGCCCACTTATCAGACGAATTGCATCGAAGATTGGGAGGAAAAACTTGCCACGATTGTTCAGGAAACGCATACTCAGCGGATGGGATTAATCTCAGGAATTCCTCCTTGGGTTCAAATGTATTTTGATCGGCTGGAGGAGTTGACAGGCCAAAAAGTAGGTGATTTATTTCCAGATTTTCAATTGTTTGTCACTGGGGGGGTCAACTTCGAACCTTATAGACAAAAATTAATGTCGTCGATAGGCCGGGAGGTTGATGTGCTTGAAACCTATCCAGCTTCTGAGGGATTTATAGCATTTCAGGATTCAAGCGGGGAGGAGGGTTTATTGCTTAATGTGGACGGAGGTATTTTTTATGAGTTTGTGCCTACGGAAACTTATTTTTCAGCCCAACCAAAGAGATTGTGTTTGGCGGAAGTGGAGATAGGTGTAAATTATGCCCTTTTATTAACTACGAATGCTGGTCTTTGGGCCTATTCCATCGGCGATACGGTAAAATTTGTATCCTTACATCCGTATCGAATTATTGTTACAGGTAGGATTAAGCATTTTATTTCTGCATTTGGCGAACATGTTATTTCGGAGGAAGTCGAGCGAGCGATGAAAGCGGCTTTGTCGGCATGTCCAGAAGCCAATATTGTTGAGTTTACGATAGCCCCCCAAATTAATCCTGCCCCTGGCGAACTTCCTTATCATGAGTGGCTCGTGGAGTTTTCGAAGAAACCCAAAAACATTTCTTTGTTTAAAGAAACTTTGGAAAAATCCATGCAGCAACAAAATATTTACTACAAAGACTTGATCGTTGGAGGCATTTTACAAACACTTATTTTAACTCCGTTGAAGAAAAACGCATTTATTAATTACATGAAATCGGAGGGAAAATTAGGGGGACAAAATAAGGTTCCTCGATTATCCAATGATCGATTAATTGCCGATAAGCTAAGCTAATTTTATAGTTTTGGCTCCCAAAATCGGCATCAAAAATACGAGTATGCTGGCGATTAACACGGGGATCCCAATGGCCCATAAAAAGCTAATCCAAAGAGCCAAGTAGATGGGGTAGGTAAATAACAAGGCGGCAAAAAGCACTGAGTCAAAAAATACGGTTTGCTTAAATTTCAAGTCAACCCCATATTCAATCAATCGATAATAGGGAAGGTGAAAGTAATAGGAAAAACCATGCGAAATAGATGTTTTTTCTATTGGAACATGGATGTTTTTTGACATTTCTTGCATGGCGGAATCATTGAATAAAAGGCGGTCACTCGGTTCAACAATAGGTTTAATAGACTCGATTTCAGAGATGTCAATATTCACGCTTTTGCCTATTCCTCTAAATGAATTATATGCGATTCCGATGACATGAACACGGGGAAAAACAGCAAGGGCATGCAGCGTTTCTAAAATTCTAGAGGCGCCTTTTTTAAATGGCTGAAGGTCATGCGTGTTTAAACAAATGCCTTCAATGAAGATTAAAACAGCGCCGCCCTTTTTAATGATGTCAACAGATTCCTGAAAGGTGTGACTATTTCTATGTAAGTGCTCCTTACCTTCTCTTGCTCTAAATACGGGAATCATGCCAATGGAGCGTAATAAGTATCCAAAAATGGGATTTTGGAAAACGTCTCCTCGGGCTAAAAAATGTATTTTTCTTGGATAAAATGCGCCAATAATGACTGCGTCTAAAAATGAATTTGGGTGGTTCGCTACCAATAAAAGGGGCCCCTCAGAATTTAAATATCGATGATTCGCGATGTTTACCCTGGGGCAAAATATCCTTAGCGCTAGCTTAACCCAAAATTTTAAAAAATAAACCACCTGATAAAATTTAAGTATAATCTAAATAGTAAAATTGCGTTGTGCAACATTCTTAATTAGCTTAAATTTAGGGGAATATTTTGAAATGATGGAAAAAATAGCAAAACAACTGGCGGAATTATCAGCCAATATCGCTCAATTTGAGAGGCAAAATGTGGACGTATCAAATGCAAGTATTGGCTGGCAAATAGACCATTCTTTACGAGTAATGAATCAAGTTATTGCTGCTTTAATTCGTTCGAATCCAGATGAGTATAAGCGTAAATTTAACTGGCGCAAAACGTATGTTTTTTTAACGAAAAGAATCCCGAGAGGGAAAGTAAATGCACCTAAAGGCATTTTACCTACGGATGAAATTACGGAATCGAGTTTACATTCAGCCATTGAACTAGCCAAAGAAAACATTCTTTTGTTAGGGAATTGCAATCCAAACCACTTTTTTGTCCATCCATTTTTTGGTCAGGTAAATGTTCGTGAAACCTATGTTTTTATTGAGGTGCATACGGAACATCATTTGAAAATAATTAGAGATATGTGTAAGTAATTTGATACAATTACAAACGTAAAACGCGATTGCCTTGGATAATGGCCATAATACGGTCACGGTTTTAGATAAAGCCAAATTGATCTTTAATAGCGTCCCGCCTTAAAATAGTTTTCTGATTTATCGCATTTTTTGATAAAAGCCCAATTTGCCAAGGAAGGCAAGGGGATAGAAATTTGTACCTTGTGAAATATTAGACCAATATTCATGGCATCAATCACTTCAAAAATCCTTCGTTATTGGAAAATAATAGGGCCTGGTTTAGTCACAGGGGCGAGCGACGATGATCCTTCGGGCATTGCGACCTATTCGCAAGCTGGGGCCGCTTTTGGATTGTCGACACTTTGGACTTCCATCGTTGCATTTCCATTAATGGCTGCGATTCAAAAAATGTGTGCCAGAATTGGTTTGGTTACGAACCAAGGATTAACAGGAGCTCTTAAATCGCATTATCCTAGGCCAATTCTATACATCATGTTAATATTTAGTTTCCCGGCCATCGTCATGAATATTGGAGCGGATATAGCAGGGATGGGCGCCGTTGGGAATTTACTTTTTCCATCTATTGACGCCATGTTTTTTAGTGTATTTTTCACCATTTTACTTCTGGGACTAATCATATATTTGCCCTATACTCAAATAGCTTCTATTTTAAAGTACCTCTGCATCGTTATTTTGGTTTACTTTATTGTCCCCTTTTTGTATAAACAAGATCTTGTTGAGATTGCAAAATCGACCTTTATTCCAACCATAAAATTTGACAAGGAATTTATCGCCATTATTGTTGGCATATTAGGTACAACGATTTCTCCTTATCTTTTTTTCTGGCAAGCTTCCGTGGAAGTAGAAGAAATGAAGCACAAAAAGCATCATGTGATTGTCAATAAAAAAATCATTCATGAAATGAATCAGGATGTTGATTTTGGAATGACCGTTTCGGGATTTGTGATGTACTTTATTATTTTAACGACAGGAACGGTTTTATATCAAGGTGGCATTCATCAAATAGACACGGTTGAGCAAGCGGCCATGGCCTTAAAACCATTGGCAGGAAATTTGGCCTATTTGCTTTTTGCCATCGGGGTTATAGGAACGGGGCTGATTGCCATTCCTGTTTTAAGCGGGTCACTCTCTTATATTTTCACAGAGACATTTGGTTGGGAACAAGGGCTGGACAAAAAATTCCATCAGGCAAAGGGCTTTTATACCATTATTGCCCTTTCATTGCTTTTGGGTTTATCGCTGAATTATGTAGGCATTTCGCCCATGAAAGCCCTAATTTATACGGCTGTTTTGTATGGATTAACAGCACCAGTTTTGATTGCAATTATTCTACACATTTCGAATAACAAACAAATTATGGGCGAAAATGTAAATGACTTAAAGGCTAATATTATGGGATTTGCAGCTTTAATCATCATGACATTAGCGGCGGGAACCTTAATTTACATGCAAATTTTTGATTAGGGAAAGGTTTAGTTTTTGACTCTAAAAGTCCAATGCATGTTGAATTCTGCGACCACAATTCCATCCGAGTTTTTACCAGTAGAAAGGCAAGTTACTTTAGTGCTTTCCCCTGTTTTGATGGCTTCTTCTACCGCCATTTCGATTTCTTTTCCTTGGTCGCAGCTGAATAATATGACACCCGTTGCCTTTTTTAAAAACTTGGCTTCCATCCCTTCTACTAGCATACTAACCTTGGGGGATCTTTGGTAAACCTGCGAAAAGGCTAACATCCCGCTGCACATTTCCGCCGCCATAGCTTCCACCGCAAAGTACATGGACCGAAAGGGATTTTGATTAAACCATGAAAGCTTAATTCGAACAACGCAAGTTTCGGCATCAAAATGCTGTATGCTCAAACCCGCAAAAAATGCAGAGGAAAGCTTTTGAAATAAAAAAAACTTCAATAGGATCGGTCGAGTAATGATCGACTTGAATTTATGAAATGAAGGATTCATGCGATGAAATAAAAATTATCCTTGAATTAGTACTGCAAATAGCTATGTAAAATAGGTTCTAAAATAGCTTTTAAAATTCAACGAATATAGCAATAAAATTTTCCTTCCACCTGATAATTTCGTAACCTTGCGCTAGATTTATCAAGAATCTGATTATCATCAATAAACGAATATGGCCGATAAAAACACATTAAAAGAAGAAGCCCTTCATTATCACGCAAAAGGCAGACCAGGAAAAATTGAGGTTATTCCATCTAAAGAAACGGCGTCTCAAAAGGATTTGACATTAGCCTATTCCCCAGGTGTCGCTGACCCATGTTTAGAAATTGCGGCCAACCCAGAGGATATTTATAAGTACACGGCGAAGGGAAATTTGGTCGCCGTAATTTCTAATGGAACCGCTGTCTTAGGTCTTGGAGATATCGGCCCCGAAGCGAGTAAACCCGTGATGGAAGGGAAGGGATTGCTTTTTAAAATCTATGCCGATATTGACGTGTTTGACCTTGAGTTAAATACAAAAAATGTGGACGAGTTTGTTCGAACAGTCAAAATTTTAGAACCGACCTTTGGCGGAATTAATTTAGAGGATATTTCGGCACCGGAATGTTTTGAGATTGAAGAGCGATTAAAGGCCGAATTGAATATTCCGGTGATGCATGACGACCAACATGGTACCGCGATTATTAGTGCGGCCGCGCTATTAAATGCCTTAGAAATTGTTAAAAAAGATATTTCAAAAGTTAAAATTATCATCAATGGCGCTGGTGCGTCAGCGACTTCTTGTACGCGTCTATATTGTTCTTTAGGTGCGCAAAAACAAAACATTTTAATGTTTGATTCCAAAGGCCTGATACACCCAAGCCGTACGAATTTAGATGGTCGGAAAGCTGAATTTGCCAATGATTATTTTTCGCCTGAAACAAGCTTGACAGAGGCTTTAGTGGGCGCAGATGTATTTGTTGGTCTTTCAAAAGGAGATATCCTATCAGAAGAAATGATTAAGCCAATGGCCCCAGATTGCATTGTTTTTGCCATGGCAAATCCGACGCCTGAGATTTCGTATGATAAAGCATTGAATGCACGCAAAGACATTATTTTTGCAACAGGTAGGAGCGACTATCCAAACCAAGTAAATAACGTTCTTGGATTTCCCTACATCTTTAGAGGGGCACTCGACGTAAGATCCAAAGTGATCAACGAAGAAATGAAATTGGCCGCCGTGTATGCGCTGGCTGATCTGGCTAAAAAGCCGGTTCCAGACATTGTTAATTTGGCTTATGGGCAAGACAATATTGTTTTTGGCCGGGAATATATTATCCCTAAACCCGTGGATCCCCGACTCTTAATTACGGTTGCACCAGCGGTGGCATTGGCCGCAATGAAGTCTGGTGTTGCCAAACATCCCATTGAAAACTGGGAAGCGTATGAACTTCAATTATCTAAGCGATTAGGACTTGATAATACGTTGATGAAAGTGATTATCAACAAAGCAAAAACTAAACCTAAACGAGTAGTCTTAGCTGATGCCGAAAACCTATCGGTTTTAAAAGCAGCCCAAGAAGTATTGCAGGAGGGGATTGCAACGCCCATTTTATTAGGAAACCAGGAGGTAATACAACAAATTTTAAATGAAAATTCAATAAAGCTCCCAGGGGTAGAAATTATAGATCCTTATTTGCCAATAGCGGACGAAGATAAAGAACGAGCCAATCGGTATAGCGAGTTATTATTTATACGCCGACAAAGACAAGGGTTAAACAAAGCGGAAGCTCAAAAAATTATTCGAAGAAGAAATTATTTTGGGAGTATGATGGTCAGTACGGGAGATGCGGACGCCATGATTGGTGGAATGAGTCGCAATTATCCTGATACAGTTCGACCCGCTTTGCAGGCTATTGGACGAAAAGAGGGTGTGCAAAAAGTGTCAGGAATGTATATTTTGATGACCCGTTTTGGACCCTTATTTTTAGCAGATACAACGGTCAATTTTAACCCAAGTGCAGAGGAAATCGTTGAGATCGCGGAGTTGTCGGCCAAGCAAGTCGAAAAGTTTAATATCAAACCTCGCATCGCTTTGATCACCTATTCAAATTTTGGAAGTGCAGAAGGAGAAGACGCTAAAAAGATGAAAAGCGCGGTCCAATTATTAAAACAAAGAAATCCTAATATGATTGTTGACGGGGAAATTCAAGCCCATTTACCCTTCAATATCGAGTTGCTGAAAGAGAATCACCCTTTTAGTGAGTTAGCTGAAAAAGGGGCAAATGTCTTAATTTTTCCTAATTTATCCTCTTCTAATATTGCCTATAATTTGGTCAAAGAAATAGCCGGAATTGAAAAAATAGGACCGATTTTATTAGGGCTTAAAAAACCAGTACACGTGTTGCAACTAGGCTCATCGACCAGAGAAATTGTGAATATGATAGCCATTGCAGTCGTGGATGCACAAATGAGTAAATAATGATACAAGTACAAACACAAATTCAGACCTCATTAGAAACAGTTTGGGATTGTTTTACAAACCCCAAGCATATTATTCATTGGAATTTTGCCTCTCCCGATTGGCATTGTCCCAAAGCGACCAATGACCTTATCGAAGGCGGGGAATTTCACTATACCATGGCGGCAAAAGACGGTTCTTTTGAGTTTGATTTTTGGGGAACTTTCCAACAAATTGTAGCGTTCGAAAAATTGGAAATCGTGTTAGGTGATGGCAGAAAGATGTCGGTTATTTTTGAGTCTAAGGGAGGTGAAACAACCCTAACAGAGTTTTTTGAGCCCGAGTCAGAAAATTCACACGAGCTCCAGAGAGAGGGTTGGCAATCAATATTATTTAGTTTTAAAAACTATGTACAAGCTTTATGAGGCTTTTAACCTATTTCGTTTTTCTTGTTTCATTTGCTGCATTTTCCCAACAAAATCCCTACGAAAAGGAAATAGCTACCTTTCGTCAAATACGTATTGACAGCTTAAAGCATGAAAATGGATACCTTAATTTGTCCGGATTATTTTGGTTAAAAGAAGGTGGAAATACCATAGGTGCCGACCCCAAAAATGATTTTAATTTTCCCGCAGAACATTCAGATTCTTTTTTAGGTAAAATTGTTTTGAATAATGGAGTGGTAAGGTTTAAATCGAACAAAGAGAACCAGGTGTTTTCATTGGGCCAACCGGTGACCGAAATGGTCATTTTTCAAGATAAAAAAGTTGTTGTTTTGGAACACAAATCGCTTCGTTGGTTTATCATTAAAAGAGGAGATAAATATGCGCTCCGACTCCGTGATTTAGACGGAGACTATGTGCGGAACTTTAAGGGCATTACCTATTTTCCTTTGGATACTTCTTGGCGAATTATAGCAAAATTTGTGCCTACAAACGGAAAACAATTACGCATCACAGACATTACTGGGCGTACTTATTTGGAGGATTCGCCTGGGGTATTACACTTTACGAAGGGGGGCCAGAAATTTACTTTGGAAGCGGGCGGAACCGTGGACGAATTTTTTATTGTTTTTGGAGATTTAACCAATAAAAAATCTACGTATGGCGGAGGCAGATTTTTATATGCGAGTGCACCGGATAAAGATGGAAATGTTATCTTAGACTTTAATAAATCGCTTAATCCGCCTTGCGAGTTTACGCCTTTTGCGACGTGTCCATTGCCAACGAAAGAGAATAAAATGAATGTGGAAGTTGGAGCAGGCGAAAAATCAACAGGATTTTCTAAGCATTAAAAAAATCAATTATTTCTCAAACCATTTGGCATAATCGATATAATTCATCGCAGTCCGCATGAATATTTCTGCCGCCTCAGGACTTACCGGTTTTAAATATTTCGCAGGATTGCCCGCATAAATACTGCCAGAAGGCACACGTGTATTTTGAGTGACAACGGCCCCAGCGGCAATGATACTACCTGTTTCAATATAGGCCCCATCCATGATGATGGCCCCCATTCCTACTAGAACAGAATCTTCAATCGTACATCCATGAACAATGGCA
>CAIZMB010000162.1 GCA_903933935.1 uncultured Cytophagaceae bacterium | reverse complement strand
TTTCGATATTTTCACAAATATAATTTTTAAACATCTCCAAATTGTTCATCAATGTCCACACTGGGCGCGTCATTATACCATGTTCATTTGTGAAATTCAGAAATGAATCCCTTTCGTGCCGATCCTCTTACAGAATGCAATTTAGCCAATAATTTGAAGAAGAGTGCTCAGGCTCTTTCATAAATTTAATTTTAGAACCCGCAAATAGCTTTTCATAATGAAAAGAAAGGTTACGCTTAGAGAATATAAACTCATCAAGTTTTTCCATCTGTGCGCATGCAAGAGCAGCGTTCAAATTCGGCAAGCGATAATTGTATCCTATGTAATCATGAACAAATTCCCACCTATGTGGTAATTTCGCTTGGGTAGTTAAATGTTTAGCTAATTTCCCTATTTCTTTATTGTTGGTCACAATCATTCCGCCACCGCCACAAGTAATTGTCTTATTTCCATTGAAACTAAATGCGCCTAATAAGCCAAATGTTCCTGTTTGTTGCCCTTTATATCTGCTACCTAATGACTCTGCGGCGTCTTCAACCAGGACAATATTAAACCTTGAGCATAAATCAGCAATTTTATCTATTTCAGCCGGATGTCCAAAAGTATGCATAGGGACACATGCCGCAATACGTTTTCCTGTTTGCTTATGATAGCATGATTCATTTTTTACCTCAGTTTTCTCAGTTAAAAACTTTTCCAGCTTAGATGCAGACAATCCCATTGTGTTCATATCTACATCAATAAACAAAGATTCAGCACCTATATAATTAATACTATTACATGTAGCTACAAAAGTTAAAGGCTGTGTAATTACTAATTCGTTTTGCTTTACTCCTGCCAATAACAAGCTCATATGAAGAGCTGCAGTTCCATTTACTGTTGCTATAGCATATTTTGCCCCGGAATAATCCCTTACCATCTCTTCAAAACGATCCACATATTTTCCTACAGATGATACATAGGTTGAATCAATTGCATCATTTACATACAATTTTTCATTGCCGCTAAATTTTGGTTCATGTAATGGAATAAAACCTTCGGGGATATCATAATAATTTCTAATGAAGTCAATCGATTTGTTAAACATTATAAATATCAGATTTATATTGCTTTAAATTTTCTTTGTTTGAAAACCAATCAATTGTTTCACTTAAGCCTCTATCTAGAGTATAATCTTGTTCCCAATGGGTAAAAGACTTTAATTTTTCATTGGATCCAAACAATCTAAATACTTCTGATTTTTCAGGTCTCAACCTGATTGAATCTGAAATAATTTTTGCATTGGGATTAATTATATTAATTAAAAACTGTGCTAATTCTCCAACCGATATTTCGCTTTGAGTGGCTATGTTTACTTCATGACCAATTAGATCGTCACATTTAGCTATTTTAACAAAACCACTGACGGTATCTTTCACAAATAACAAATCTCTCGTTGGTGTCAAATCCCCAAGCTTAATTTCCTCCACTCCATTTAATAATTGAGTAATAATAGTGGGTATCACTGCGCGTGCTGACTGCCTAGGTCCATATGTATTAAATGGCCGAACAATAGTTATGGGTAGATCAAATGATCTGTAAAAAGAATCTGCTATGGCATCCGCACCTATTTTACTTGCAGAATATGGGGACTGAGCTTGTTTAGCATGTAACTCGGTAATTGGCACAAACTGTGCCGTTCCGTAAACTTCTGATGTTGAAGTTACAAGTACCCTTTTAACATTATTCTCTCTTGCGGCTTGTAATATATTTAATGTTCCTTTAACATTTGTATCAATATATGAATCTGGAGAGTGATAACTAAATGGGATCGCTATTAGCGCTGCTAAATGAAATACGGTATCAATCCCTTTCATTGCTTCTCTTACGCCATTAGGGTCGCGTATATCACCAGAAAAAAAATCAATTTTACTTTTTACATTTTGAGGAAGAGAGTCGAGCCAACCATATGAATTAAATGAATTATAGTAAACAAAAGCTCTAATATGATGGCCCGTTGAAACCAGATGTTCCGTTAAATGAGACCCAATAAATCCGTCAGCACCAGTAATTAAAATATTTTTCTTTGTCATTTTAAGTAATTGGTAGTCTATCTACTTCTATATTCATAAACTCATTCCAATGCTTTGTTAGATTATGAATTAATGGAATATGCTGATTAATTGACTCTTCTAAGTTTGGCAAAACACAATTGCCCGTATTAATTATTTGTTCCAATAATATTGCGGTCAACTCACTTTGCAATAGTGTTTTCCCATGTAATAAATTTCCTTGCGTATTTATGGCATATCCTTCATTCTCGTAAACTTTCCATATTTCATTATTCACAAATATTTCAACTTTAAATTTATCATCACCAGACCTAGATGACATATTTAAAATTGACTTATCATTAAAATTGATAGTAAGTTTCCCTTCAGCTTCATAAAACCCATTTCTCGATGATGGCACCCAAGTATTCTTTACATGTGATAAATCAATATTATTTATATCGGCTCTTATCCACCTTGAAATAAAATCTATGTAATGAATTGAGTTACAAATTAAACCTCTAATATTAAAAAAATTAGCAGTAACCTTATTGGGGTTTGGATATAACTTGACTATTTCTAAATATAAAGGCCAAGCGTGCATGGGAGTATTTACCCAAGCATTTGCTGAATTTTCAATCAAACTATTTAAAACTCTTAATTCATCTTTACTTTGAGCTAAAATTTTTTCTAAAATCCAATATTTTACAGTGCTGAAGAGTAAAATATTTTCGACTATCAGAACTCTAACATTAGCTGAAGAAGAAACAATGGCTAGGTCTAAATACTTCGGTAATTGATTATAATCTTTAATATAGCGAACCAGATGAAAATTGTTATTACATTCATCCCATCTTGATTGTGCCATTTTTAATGAATCATCAGAAATATCAAAAACAAATATATTTAATAAATCATTAAATTTAGAAAGACCTTGTAAGTAGCGTGAACCTAGTTGGCCAGCACCTGCAATTAAAATATTATACGCCATAGATTTTATTAATTAACCTCATGGTTTTTAAAGCGTCAGCAAGAGAAGGAAGTTGGTGATCTTCGCCTCTGAGCATTTTCAATGATTCCTCTGCTTGCAATCTCAGCCCTGGCTTAAATTCTGCATCCCAATAATGTGGTTCAATTAATATTGGTTTTCTAGATTTGTACTCCAGCACTCTTAGCTCTTCCAAAGGCCTTAATTCCCAGCGCTTTTTAGGAGTTGTTACTGATATAGCCCAAGGACCAGGACCATTCCAAATTGCCTCATAAATTCCAATATCCCCTGATGAATATTTAAGTTTGCTTAAAACATAAAAAGGTTCATCCGCTTCCCACTTATTTATATTTTCAATATCCAATAATTCCCCCCTGCATAATAAATTAAAATAATCAATAATATGAATGGAATTTGCATACATCCAGTAATCAACCACGAGCTTAGGAGTTCCACCTTCTAACGCAACCTGAGGGTTTTCTTGATCAATAACATGCACAACTCTAGATTCTATATGGTTTTGTAAATCTTCTTGCATTAATCTTGTACTTGAATAATGTCTTCTGTTTAATGCAACAAATACTTTTGCTTTTTGCTTTTCAGAAAGTTTATAAATGAGTTCTGCATTTTCTAAATTATAACCCACTGGCTTTTCGATTAAACAAATCCAAGGGAACTTAAATGCCGCATCACAAACTTCTTTCGTACTCAATTCAGAAACAGATATAATCGCCATATCTGCTTTAGTTTGCAAATAAAGCTCTTCAATACTATCATAAACTCCTTCAATATTAAATTCATTGGCCAATGATGATGCGCGCGATTTAGTTCTGCTATAAATTCCAGATACTTGAACACTCTCTAAAGCTTTA
>CAIZMB010000161.1 GCA_903933935.1 uncultured Cytophagaceae bacterium | reverse complement strand
GAAGAGTGCTCGGGTTGATTGCGCGCTAGCCATTCAAAAGCATCCTTGAGTTCTGGAATATCATCCGTTTGGGCTTGCAAATACCTTTCGGACCATCCAGCTACTTGGCGCCCGACATAACCCTCCGGTTTTCCCAAATTGATTAAACCCGAATTAGTTAATTCTAAGGCATGCAATTCCAACAAAACATCAATGGAAGATCTGGAAAGTCGCGTAAAAAAATTAGCTGAAACATGCTCAGGTCTTTTATTTCGAATGATTAAACCATCCACTTTTTCCATGATAAAAAAGGGGGCACCTAGGATGCTATCGTCCTCACAACATAAAATGGCTTTGGGAATTTTATCGTAACCCGCTTTTTCTAAGGCCATTAAGATTTTGTATTCTCGAACCATGTCATGTGCTTTGGAGATTTTATTGCCAAAAGGTGGCCGACGTAACACATAGGAAAATGACTCAGACTCAATTAAATAAGTCAGGTTAGAAAATCCTCCTTTAAATGCCTTTATGTTTAATTCAGGAATTGGAATGGACCATTGAGCCGATAAATATGCGGGTAATTTCTCAAATCCCTCCATTCAATGCTCTTGATTTTAAAATGCTTTTTGCTAATACCGATTTGTGTACTTCATCAGGTCCATCATAAATACGAGCCCCTCGTTCATGGCGATACCAAAAAGAAAGCAAGGTGTCATCCGTAATTCCTAAGGCTCCGTGCACCTGGATAGCGCGATCCAAAACCTTCATTAAAACATCTGATACAAAGAATTTAATGGTCGATATATCTTCTTTAGCGGCTTTTGCTCCTTCCTTTTCAATTTTTTCAGATGTATGCAAAACCAATAAACGTGAGGCCTTTATTTCGGCCGCACTCTCCGCGATCCAATTTTGAATGGTTTGTTGGCCCGACAAAAACTTCCCCGGATTCAGTTCCCTCGACATAGCCCGGTCACACATGAGCCCTAAAGCCCGCTCACAAATACCGATCCAGCGCATGCAATGGTGGATTCTGCCAGGTCCCAGGCGCACTTGGGCTAGGGTAAAACCTTGTCCTTCTTCACCGATCAAATGGGATTTGGGCACACGGCAATTGGTAAATTCAACTTCCCCATGGGATAAATAATCCTCTCCTTCATCTCCCATGATGGATATGTTACGAACTAAACGATATCCCGGATTATCCAAGGGGACTAAAATCATGCTGGCTCTTTGGTATACATTTTCTGCTTGAGGATTTGTAATCGCCATCACGATGGTAAATTGGGCTCCATCAGCAGCAGTAGTAAACCATTTATGTCCATTGATCACATATTCATCTCCTTCCAAAACCGCCTGGGTAGACATATGGATGGGATTACTGCCCGCATGTTCAGGTTCGGTCATCGAAAAACAAGAACGTATTTCACCTCTTTGCAAAGGTTTAAGAAAGGTTTCCTTTAAAAATGGAGAGGCAAAAGCATGCATCAGTTCCATATTTCCAATGTCGGGCGCATTGCAATTAAAAATATAATGTCCCAAGGGACTTGTGCCTAATACCTCAGAAATGCGGGCAAATTCAGGTAATGAAAGTCCTAGGCCACCTTCATCGATGGAAAGATGCGGAGTAAATAAGCCTTTTGATTGAGCCAATGCACGTAATTCGCGCAATTTGGGTAAATGCGATTTAAAGGAACCGTATATAATTTCTTTTTCAATCGGATAAATAAATTCCTTTAAAAAGGCTTGGTAGCGAGAAACTAAATCAAGCAAAGTGGCGGATGTATGCATCATTCAATATTAAATAGTTAAGCCACCATCTGCCGTAATCACAGAACCGGTGGTGTATAAAGCTCCTGGAGAGGCTAAATAAAGCGCGGCGGCCGCAATTTCTTCAGGTGTTCCGATTCGTTTGATGGGCAAAGCCTTCAACGTATGTTTTAAAATCTGCTCATTGCTCCACAAAGCTTCTGAAAACTTCGTTTTAATAAGACCGGGACAAATGGCATTGACACGAATATTGAATTCACCCCATTCTTTGGCAAAAGCTTTGGTCATTGAAATCAAAGCCGCTTTACTGACACTATAAATGCCCAAACCTGCTTCGGGTGAGATTCCACCCACCGAGCTGATGTTAATGACGGAAGGATTTTCTGATAATTTTAAATACGGAAGACACAGGCGCATGAGTTGGAACGGCGCTTTTAAATTCACATTCATAATCTTATCAAAGGCATCCAAAGTCGTATCATGAATAGGCCCAAAAACTGGATTAGTAGCTGCATTGTTGACCAGTATATCGATTTGCCCATAATGATCAATGGTCTTTTGAACCAAAACTTCCAAAGCATCCATTTTCCCTACGTGGCAAGCAATGCCAATGACATCATAGCCTTTTTTTTGTAGTTCTGCGGCCAAAAGATCTAAGGTAGGTTGGTCTCTGCTGCTGATAACAACTTTGGCACCTGCGGCGGCAAAGTACTCTGCGATGCTAAAACCGATGCCTTTGCTTGCACCTGTAATGAGGGCTACTTGGTTTGTTAATAAAAATGGTTGCATGTTTGAAATTTTTAAACAATTTAAATATTAAATATGGTAATTTGCCTCGTAATTCAACAAAAAATAAAGATGAAACAAGTTATTTTTAAAGAGACCGGTCTACCAGAAAGTGTATTGATATTAGAGGAAGTGGACATTCCGGTTCCTAGAGCACATGAAACATTAGTCCGTATCACGGCAAGAAATATAAATCCATCCGACATCATGTTCATCCAGGGTCGCTATGGAATTACTCCAAAATTACCTAGCAGTGCTGGGTTTGAGGCAGCAGGAGAGGTCGAAAAATCCGAACAATATCCAAAAGGAACTCGCGTAATATTCACAGCCATAGGAACTTGGAAAGAATACGTTTGTGTCCCTACGGCCCAATTAATTCCGACACCGACGGGGATGACGGATGAAGTGGCCTGCCAGGCCTTTGTGAATCCAGTGACCGCTTATGGGATGTTGGAAACCAGTGGTTTACAAAAAGGCCAATGGCTTTTAATTACTGCAGGGGCTTCAGCATGGGGAAAATTAGTCATTCAAATGGCTAAAATGCGAGGAATTAACGTGATTTGTACGGTCAGGAGAACGGATCAAAAACAAGCATTGTTGGATTTGGGAGCGACTATAGTCGTCGATGTGCAAACGGAAAACCTAGGTAAAATAGTGCGTGCCGCGGTAGAATCGGGCGTTGATGCTATTTTTGATGCCGTCGGCGGAGAACAAGGAGCAAAAGCATTGGCCTGTTTAAAAATAGGAGGAAGGATGTTGGTCTTCGGATTATTAAGTTTAGAACCCATCCCCTTAAATTCGGGTTTATTAATTTTCAAAAACTTGACAGTTGAAGGTTGGTGGTTGACCTCCTGGTGGGAGAACTTAGGCCAAGAAGGAATAAAGAAAGCCTTAAAAGAAGTTTTTACCTATTTGATGACGCAAGAGGTCCATGTAGATGTTCAAGAGAAATTTGGGTTATCTGAATTCAAAGAAGCTGTGATTGCGTATCAAAAAGAGGGTAGAACGGGAAAAATATTAATTTGTTAATGGAAAAAAACTTTTGCTATGAAAAATCAATTTATTGTCAGTATTTCATTCATTATGTGCTTAGGAATCACACCGATTCTGAAAGGTCAAACAAATCAAAATACAGCATCGACTGATTTATGCCGAGGAAAATATTTCACGGAGGTTCAGGGCGCGGAATTTTTAAATGCGCACATTCCAGATTCAAAAAAAGCGTGGGAAAATCGATCGAAATTGATTGTAAACCAAATCAAAGAGGGGATGGGCTTACAAAAATTCCCGGCTAAATTAAATTCAAAAGCCGTCATTCATAGTAAAAAAGAGTTTGATGGGTATACGATTGAAAGTGTTTATTTTGAGAGCTTGCCTGGGTTTTATGTGACGGGAAGTTTGTACAGACCTACGAAAAAATACGCCACATATGCCGGAATTTTATGCCCTCATGGACATGATAATCAATTACGTGGACGTACTAGAGATCAAACTCAAATTCGTTGCGCTACTTTAGCTCGCATGGGGGCCGTCGTATTTGCATGGGATATGGTTGGTTATGACGACAGCAAACAATGTACACACAATATTGCGTCCTCCTTAAAATTACAAACGATCAATAGTGTTAGGGCTTTAGATTTCTTATTGGATTTACCTTTGATCGACAAAAATCGCATTGGTATTACGGGTGAATCGGGTGGGGGAACGCAAACGTTTTTATTAACGGCGCTAGATTCTCGCATTAAAGTGTCTGCGCCTACGGTCATGATTTCGTCTCATTTCTTTGGGGGATGCAATTGTGAAAGTGGTATGCCTATTCACAAGAAAGGGGATTATCAGACCAATAATGTAGAAATAGCAGGTTTAACGGCTCCCAGGCCTATGTTGATGATTTCTGATGGGGCCGATTGGACCCAAAATACACCTAAGGTTGAATTTCCTTTCATGCAAAAGATTTATGCATTATACCAAAAAGAAAACCTGGTGGAGAATGTTCACTTAGCCAAAGATGTCCATGATTATGGCCCAAATAAGCGCATGGGCATGTATCCGTTTATGGCCAAATATTTATCCCTTGATCTGCCTAACGTCATGGATGCGGGTGGGAATATCGATGAAGGACCTTCCCAAATACTTAGCTCCTCAGAATTAAGTGTATTTAACGAGGCCTATCCATTGCCAAAAAATGCGGTAAAAGGGGATGCAGCGGTGATGAAATTGCTCCAATAATAGCTAATTAACGTTAAACCAAGTTAAATACATTCAGATGAAAAGACACATTATTTTGTTAACAATGTGTATGATGTCGATTGAATTGGTGGCCCAACAACCTATCCCTCAAAAACCCAGAGTTCTAATTAGTACCGATATTGGTGGGACGGATCCTGATGATAATCAATCGATGGCGCATTTACTGATGTATGGCGATCGATTCCATTTGGAGGGATTAGTTTCCTCCCCATCATATGGAAAGGGGAGTAAAGCTGAAATTTTGAGGATGATTGATTTGTATGAAAAAGATTTGCCTAAAATCTTAAAACATTCACTTGGACATCCGACGCCCACTTATTTGCGTTCCATCACCAAGCAAGGTAGGAAAGGAAATGTCCCTTATAAAGGCTTTTTGACCGCTACGGAAGGTTCTAATTGGATTATAAAATCTGCCAAAAAGAAAAGTACGCAACCCTTATGGGTGTTGGTTTGGGGCGGTTTAGATGATGTCGCTCAGGCTTTGCATGATGCCCCTGAAATTCAGGATAAGATTAGGGTATATTGGATTGGGGGACCGAATAAAAAATGGGGGGCCAACAGCTATTCTTATATAGCATCTCATTTCCCAAAGCTTCATTTTATTGAGGTTAATTCGAGTTATTATGGATTCTTTTCAAAATCGGAAAGTTTGGATGAGATAAATCCGTCCAAGTATTATGAAAAGCATATTCAGGGAGCTGGGAACTTGGGCAAAGATTTTAAAAATTATTACCAGGGAGAAATCAAGATGGGAGATACTCCATCACTCCTCTACTTGATGGACGGAAATCCTGAAAATCCCGCAAAGGCTAGTTGGGGCGGCCAATTCACCCCCATATCACACAGCCCTCGTGTTATATATGATCGAAGCACAACTCTCTCCGATACGGTAGCATTTTGCACTTTGATTGAGTTTCATTTCAAAGGACCTGAAATTTCCATATCGAAAGATTCATCCTGTTTTTGGATGGAAACTGTGTATAAAGAAAATGTTCAAAAATGGCCTGGCTATTATTTAGGCAACGGAAATTACGGCTTAAAATATGTCCCAAAGCAGGCAGAAATAATCTCGTATCGATTTAGTAGTACCGTAAACGGTTTAAATTTGGCCCCGGGCCAGCTCGTTGTCACGAATGCGTGGCCAGGAAAAAAGCACCCAACAGATTATCAGTTAGGGAATCATTGGTATACAGATAAGCCTGATTTGAATTTATATGAGGGAAAGATTCAAGGTGGAAAAACGGTGCATCGTTGGCGAGAAAATGTATTAAACGACTGGGCTAAACGCTGGGAGTGGTTGCAGTGAGGTTCAATATTAAATTAGAAACAGAATTACTCTAGATATTTTCCAATTTAATTTCAAAATTACAATTTCAGCTAATTTTGGAAAGGGGGAGACGGCCAAAATTCTTCAAATCTCAAAAAATTACATCTGGTTTCATCTATATTCCCAATGAGATTTAAATCTATTCCCATTTTTCAAATGACATAATTGAATGAATGCAGTATGGAGACGGGTAAACCTTGAGCGGGATTGAAGTTTGAATAGGCTGAATTTATTAAAAAATAAGTGTAAAAAAAGCTAATTCATACTCATTCAATTTAGAAATCTTATTTAAATAATTAATCCCGCGTTTATTTGTGGCTTGATTTATCGCATGTTCCTGTGTTCTTGGTGAATAGTGATATTGCAAAAAGAATAAAACGAATTAAATATTCACATAGTGACCTCTAAATGGAGGGATAGACGAAAAAGAGTTTCGGGGATAAATGAGTTAGCTGCAAATAATAAAGACACAACACAAACGACAGACAATGGCATATAAAAATAAAGTTTACGTATCAATGGACGCAGATAGTGACTTGAGATACTATTATCTTATGAAAGCTTGGAAACAAAGCGACCATAGTTCATTTGACTTTTATGACGCACATGACATAAATAATATTTATGACAAAAGCGAAGAATCCATTAAAGCAGGACTGCAAGAAAGATTTAGAAATTCCAAAGTTTTTGTTTTGCTAGTTGGAGATTCAACAAGGTATCTATATAAATATGTACGTTGGGAAATTGAACGAGCAATTAAGAGAGAATTACCAATTATAGTTGTTAACCTAAACGGTACAAGGACTATAGATGATGTAAAATGTCCCCCTATTGTGAAAAATGAATTGGCATTGCATATTAGTTTCAACGCAAAAATATTAGAGTATGCACTTGAACATTGGCCTAATTTGCACTATGAGAAAATGAAAGAAAAAGACAAATCATCTTATCATTACAAGCAAGAAACTTATACGAAACTAGGAATATGATAAGAATTAGACGCATATTAAATGGTTTCCCATTTTATCTAACTGCACCATATTGGAAAAAAAATTACAAGAATATTGTAGCATTGTTTTTTGCAATGTTTGGTTTAGCTTGGACATTTGTGGAAGCAGCTAATCATTTCAACATTAATATTGCTGTTCCAGAAACAACCCCATTGTCCTTCTCAATTTTATTAGCTTTGGCTCTTTTGCTTTCGATAATAATTAATTTCCCGAAACTTTTTCATGAAGTAGAAATTGCTGATACCGACATAAAACTGCAATTGATGGTTGGCAACTATTTAAGTTTTTCTGGTGACAAAGTAATAGCGACTAATTCAACATTCGACACCACTCATCAAGATAATTTTATTTCTCCAAAAAGTGTTCAAGGACAATTTTTTAAAAAGTACTATGACAACATAAATCATTTGGACACTGATTTAGAAAATGCTCTAGCCGATGAAACTCCTTTGACAACACTAACCCGAACGAAGAGCAAAAACAAACAATATAATATAGGTACAGTAACAAAACTTACACATAAACAGTCAAAACCATTTTGGAAAGTTTGGGCAGACGACATTGAATTCAGAACCTATTGGCTGGCAATGGCTGACGTTAACGAATTTGGTAAACCGTCTTCAAATTTTGATAATTTACAGACTTCTTTAGTTGAGTTATGGCAATTTGTTGCCACCAAAGGACATCTAGAAAATTTAGTAATACCTATTTTGGGTAGTGGTAGAACTGGTATAAATGAAAAGCGAGAAAGAATATTACAAGAAATAGTATTTTCATTTGTAGCGTTTGCTTCTGAAAAGAAATTGACTGAAAAGTTAACTATAGTAATTCACCCAAATGACCTTTTAAAATATGATATAAACTTTTACGAGCTGTGTGGCTTTATTGAATATAACTGTAAGTACAAATCATCGAAAAACTTTGGAAAGAGTGTTGCAATATAAATTATCAGCGTCTAACAACACCTACCCAAAAGGCTGGGTTTTGTGTTCCAAAGACAGTTTTGTGGTTGAAGAAACATTAGTTTTTCAAATCAAGTTTTGTGGTAAATGTCCCGCCCTTCGGGTAGCTACAAAACGTTAGGCGTAATTTGATTCGATATGAAATGTAGAAAATGTAAAATTGAAGATGCATCAAGTAAAGAGCACTTGATTGCGAATAGTCGTTTATCTCAAATAAACTCATTCAAGACTATAAATGAAAAAAATGATAATATTCCTAAAACATATAAAAAAATAACATGTGAAAATTGCAATAACTTAATGGGACGGTACGAAGAAAAAAGATGGTCCAACCTTGCATATGCAACAGCATGGAAGATACTTGCGGGTAATTATAATTCTGCTTTTGAACAATATCCAGATTTTATTATTAAAAACACGCCAAAGGAAATAATTGAAAAATATGAATCTGAATTATTGATGCTCATTAATGGCGATGGGTTTCTTCCTGAAAATACTTTCACCTTTAGTTTTGACCCAAACTTATCAGATTTGAAGAAAAAGTTTGGCTTTGCAAGCGTACAATGTATAATAAAGCTTTTGGATCAGGATGGAAATATCATTCACGGTGCCTCCGTCTATAGTAAAGATAATGGCGGTGGAGAGAAGGAAGTTGGTTACCAAGCTACTACTGATAAGTATGGAATGGCTAAAATTGACGTTTTAACTCGAGTTGAAATAGTCAGAGTAATTACAGAAGATTTAATTTTGACAAACATTAATTCTGGTGAAAAAAAGAATGCTATCATTGATATTGTTGTCTATATTTCATTTAACTCAAACTCTCATCGCTTAGTTTTTATATTTCCATTATTAGCAAAATATCAAACAAATTGGGAAGATGGGACTAAAATAAATGTAAGCCATAAAGGATTTTTAAACATTCTTCAGAATAACTTTCCCGAAATCGCATTTACAGAAATAGAAGAATATTATAAAACTACGCCTAACAACGTGTATAAGTAATGGCGGGGTTAGTTGTGAATTTGAGCGTTCTGCTCCTTTTGAAGTTCAGAGTATTTCGACAGGAAACTGCTCCGAAGCCCGCCACTACTCATACACGCAACCGTTAGCTGTAATGCCTTGATGACACACAATCACGATAAATGGAAGAATTTAAAATTAAGCATTTGACAATTTTCAAAGGTGACGCTTCGCCTGAAATAAAATATAGACCTGAGTTATCAAAACTGCTATTAGACAATTTTGGGACTGGACCATACACCGACCACGACATTGCAAGAAAAGCGGTTACATTTTCCTTCAATTTTTTCTGTGACAAATTTTTAGAAGTTTGCCATTCCGAGACTTCTGTTAGATTTTATCAATTAGTCCTTTCTCAGCATGAACAAGCAATAGAACTTGCATTGTTTGGAAATAAAAGTCATTACCCCGAAGGAATTACCGAAGAATACATTGCTGTATACAGACGAATTTTAAAGTGGATACTTGAACAAGCATGTGACATAAAAATTCATAATGACGAAAAACATGATGATAAATTTCTTGATAGAGCAAAAAGGAAATTAAAAGAGTTAGTTTTTTTAGGCGACATGATTTTTTCTGATGCAAACATGTATGCTGAACAAGAGATGATTGAGGACGTTGTAGAAGTAAAATTCGATAAACAGAACCAATATGTTTTCAGTCACAAACATCACTATGACTTTATCATAGAAAAAATACAAGAAAACCAAGGCATACACTCATTTAAACACGTAGTTGACGAAACAGCATTAGAGGATTTAAAAACTGCAATAGAAAATTGTTTTGGCTTAAAATATGAATTTCTAACAACCGTAATTACTGAAATTCACAAAATCAACGCAAGTAAGGGCGGACAGTATTGCGGTTTTGGATGGGAAAGCCTTCCTTTAAGCGTGCAATCAACGTTTGGTGCAAATGCAGACCAAGCAAGAATATTATTTAAAGGCTTAACACTTGACAGAACAAACAAATTGAAGTTACATGATTTAGCTTGTAGACCTCAAACAATGTATCGTTACTTATATAGACCAATAACTATTTGGAATATTGGAGGAGAAGATTTTGCCATAATCGGAATAAATGGTTTTAAGGAAAGTATAATCCAACTTGCAACAAATGCTATTCCATGGGGAAAAGCACCTGATGAATGGATTTCAAACAAATGTTTTAAAGAATATGTTCACTCAAAAGAAGACGAACATGATAAGTGGTTGGACAATGAAGTGGAGAAAAAAGTTAGAGAAATAAAATTTCCTTTTCATCGAAACGTTACAAATATCGTTACAGAAAATGGAAACTTAAGTTTATTGGTTAAAGATGTAGGCGAAATTGATTTCATAATAATAAGCCATGACAGTAAGAAAATCTATATTGCTGATAGTAAGCATTTGCAAGGTCGTTACGACATGATGACACAGAAGAATGACTTTAGTAATTTCACAAAAGACAAGGGTAACAACAAGCAAATAGCTAATAAAATAAAGTGGGCAAGTGAAAACATACTGCACTTGGATTTTCACAATAAATCAATTCATGGTAAATCAGAACCATCAATTAAAGCATATGAAATAGAGGGGATTTTTATAATTAACACACCAACATTTTACATGTATAATTCGGACTATAGAATTTATACAGTTGACGTTTTTGCACAAATTATCACAGGACAACTCAAAGACCCAGAATGGACAGTTCTTGTCGACAACGAAGATACTTCTTTGACAAAGTTCAATATTAAGTATCCATATTTTAAGAAACCAAATTACAAACTCCTTGACACCTTACATACAGAAGAATAGCACTACAGCTAACAGCACAT
>CAIZMB010000160.1 GCA_903933935.1 uncultured Cytophagaceae bacterium | reverse complement strand
CTATTTGTGCGGCGAGTCGAGCCAGTATTTTAACGGGAATGTATGAGCGGACGCATTTATATACATTCCAACAAGGTAACCTTAAACAGCCTTATGCTGATCAGTCCTACCCAGTACTTCTTAAAAAACAAGGTTATTATACTGGGTTTTTTGGGAAATTCGGAGTGGAATATCCCTTTTTCAATCAGATGTTTGACCAGGGAGAAAACTATGATCGAAATACAAAATACAAGGATCATCGAGGCTATTTTTATAAGACATTGGGGAAAGACACAGTTCACTTAACTAGGTATACGTCGCAAAAAGCCATGGATTTTATTTCAAGTGCGCCGACCGACCAACCCTTTTGTTTGTCTTTAAGTTTTAGTGCACCTCATGCGCATGACCCTGCAGTCGATCAGTATTTCTGGCAGCCTGAGGTAGATCATTTATATCAAGATGTGGTTATTCCGCCGCCGATTATGTCCTCTGATGCTGATTTTATGGCTCAGCCTGACTATGTGCGTAAAGGCGAAAATCATACACGTTGGCTCTGGCGCTTTGATACTCCCGAAAAATACCAAAAAAGCGTGAAAGGTTATTATCGAATGATTTCAGGGGTGGATTTAGAAATAGGAAAAATACGTAAGCTGCTAGCTGAAAAAGGTTTAGATAAAAATACGATTATCATTTTTTTGGGCGACAATGGATACTTTTTAGGGGAGCGCCAATTTGCCGATAAATGGCTTATGTACGATAAGTCATTGCGTGTACCCATGATGATTTATGATCCTCGCAATCCGAAACACCGTGTGGTTGAAGATGAGGTTTTAAACATCGACATAGCACCGACGATTTTTGGTTTTGCGGGCTTAAGCCAACCGAAATCTTGGCAAGGGGTGAATTTATCTGGATACAGCAAAGCCGCTTCTCCAGCTAAATCTAGAGTAGATTTTTTATGTGAGCATTTGTGGAAAGTAGATATCATTGCATCCAGTGAAGGTTTTAGAACTAAAAAATGGAAGTATTTCCGTTATCGTGAGGATTTAAAACATGAAGAATTGTATGATCTTTCTAAAGATCCATTGGAAAAAAATAACTTGGTGAACGAGGCTAAATATAAATCTGTGTTAATTGAGATGCGTCAAAAAATGGAGAAAAAAATTGCCTCCTTAGAGAAAAGTCGTTTGTAGCAACACCTATTTTATTTGAATACAATTTTTTAAAAACACTTTTTATTTAATGATTCGTTTATTTTAAAAGTGTAAATAATGTTTAATTTTAGGTGTACAAATTTGATTAATAATCTATATACCTATGAAAATTCGTTTACTTATTTTCCTATTATTAGGAAATATTTTCGCCATTTCTGCTCAAAAAATGGCTCCAATTGTTTCTTTACCTAATGGGTGGAAATTAAGTTCTGCAGGAAAATCTTTTGGTTTAGGTGATTTACCTTTAAACATCGCGGTGAGTCATTCTAATAAATTTGTTGCCGTAACGAATAATGGGGTAAGCGCTCATAGCATCATGTTGATCGATGTGAAATCGGAACGTGTCATCGACTCTGTTATTATCCCAAAAGCTTGGTATGGTCTGGCTTTCAGTCCCGATGACCAATTTTTATATGCGGCAGGCGGTCATGATAATAAGATCGTTCGCTATGAAATAACTCAAAATAAACTCAAGAAAAAAGATGAGATTGTTTTAGGTGCCGTTTGGCCTAATCGAATTGCGCCTTCAGGAATCACCTTTGACGCAAAACGTCAAAAAATTTATGTGGTAACGCGCGATAATCGTAGTTTATATGTGATTGATTCCAAAACGCAAAAAATCGACAAGCAATTTGGCTTAGATGGCGAAGCGTATATGAGCGTGATGAGCACTGACTCAAAGGAATTATATATTTCGTGCTGGGGCTGTGACCATGTGCTTGTTTTTGACTTAAATCTGCAGGCTTGGAAAGCACCGATTAAAGTAGGCGATAACCCGAATGAGATGTTGGTAAGCCCGAATGGCCAACAACTTTATGTGTGCAATGCCAATGACAACACGGTTTCTGTGATCAATTTGAAAACAAAAAAAGTAATCGAAACGCTCGATGTGGCTTTGTATCCGAACTCTCCTTCAGGTTCTACCACGAATGGTTTGGCAATAGATCCCGTTAAAAAGAGCTTGTTTATCGCGAATGCGGATAATAATTGCTTGGCAGTTTTTGATGTTTCTACACCAGGAAAAAGTGTTCCTAAAGGTTTTATACCGGTAGGTTGGTTTCCGACTAATGTGAAATTTATCAATAATAAAATATGGGTCACCAATGGAAAAGGAAATACTTCTTTGGCGAATCCATATGGTCCGCGGCCTATAAAAAATGGAGAAGAAGTTATTTTGCATGGGGCTGATGTAAATGCCCCGAAAGAGGTTCAATATATCGGTTCTATGTTTAAAGGGACCATGAGTGTAATTGCTTGCCCTTCGGAAAAAGATCTTCAGGCTTATTCAAAAGCAGTATACAGAAATACTTCTTATTCTCCCACCAAATCTGATTTAGCGGATAAAGAAGCACCTGGATTCCCTATTCCAATGAAAATGGGTCAAAAATCACCTATTAAATATGTCTTTTATGTGATTAAAGAAAACCGTACTTATGATCAGGTTTTGTCCGATGTGAAGGGTGGAAATGGGGATACGACCTTGCTTTTGTTTGGAAGGAAATATACGCCTAACCAGCATGCTATCGCCGAAAAATTTGTGTTATTAGATAATTTCTATGTGGATTCTGAGGTAAGTGCCGACGGGCATCAATGGTCCATGGGCGCTTATGCTACAGATTACATGGAGAAGAGTTGGCCTACCAGCTATGGCGGCAAAGGGGGAGGAATTTATGGAGATGCAGAGAAAAATGTAGTGCTGAATAAAAGTGGATATATCTGGGATTTATGCAATCGGTATGGTGTGACTTTTAGAACTTATGGTGAGTTTGTAACCAATGGAAAAGCGACTATTCCTGTACTGGACAAACATTTTCATCCTACTTTCCCAAGTTATAGTTTGGCCATCATGGACACAACTCGTCTACGCATTTGGAAGACTGAATTTGAGACGATGGTGAAGGAAAATAGGGTTCCCCAGTTTAATTCTTTGCGATTAGGAAATGACCATACGGAAGGTTTGCGTATTGGTCGGCCTACACCGTATGCGCATGTGGCCGACAATGATTATGCCGTTGGACTTCTCATAGAAACCCTTTCTAAAAGTCCGATTTGGAATGAAACAGCGGTCTTTATTTTAGAAGATGATGCTCAAAATGGAGCGGATCACGTAGATGCACACCGAAGTACGGCCTATGTTGCAGGGGGATTTGTAAAACGGAATTATGTAGATCACACAGCCTATTCGACAAGTTCAATGTTGAGAACCATGGAATTAATTTTAGGCCTAAGTCCTATGTCACAATATGATGCAGCAGCGATGCCGATGTGGCGATCTTTTGATTCGGTTTCAAAGCCTAGTGATTTTAAGGCGATCACTCCTAATGTGGATTTGCGTACTAAAAATGTCGTTCGAAATGAATGGCAACGAAGATCTGAATTATTTAACTTTGAGAAAGAGGATACCAATAATGATGTGGCCTTTAATTTGGTCCTTTGGCATGGCTTGAAAGGGGATAAAATTCCTTTCCCTGGGCCTACTAGGGCTGCTTTTGTGTATCCTATCATAAAAAAAGATGATGATGACTAGAAAATTTTGGGCTTTAGGTTTATTGTGTATTTGTAGCTTACATGCCTACTCACAAGATAATCCACGGAAGCCCAACATTATTTTCTTATTAGCGGATGATTTGGGGTATATGGATTTGGGTTGTTACGGCAATCCATATAATGAAACGCCTCATCTAAATAAGCTTGCCAGTGGTGGGATACGATTTACGCAGGCTTATGCGGCGAGTACGGTTTGTTCTCCGTCTCGTGCGGCGATTATGACAGGTTTACATCCAGCCAGATTAAAACTGACTAATTTTCTTATTGGGAATCGAAAAGAGGAGGATTCTCCCTTATTGCCAGCGCAATGGAAGACTTATTTGGGCTCCAACGAAATCACGTTGGCCCAGCGATTAAAATCGATGGGTTATCAGACGGGGATGATTGGGAAATGGCATTTGGGTTCTGGTGATAGCTTAGCTCCATGGAATCGAGGGTTTGATTATGCGAGGATGATTGGTAAAAATGGGCTAGACTATTATAACTATGGAATCTTTGAAAATAGCTTTCAAAAGGTTTTTGAAGATGACGGCAAGACCTATATGACGGATAAGTTGAGTGATTATGCGGTCGAGTTTATTGGCCAGCAAAATGATTCAAAACCCTTTTTTATGTATATGTGCTATTCAGCACCCCATGTTTTTATCGTACCGAGGGCCACTAAATTGAATAAGTATTTCCTAAAATATGAAAAGTTCAAAGGAAAATACAATCCCTATTATGCGACGATGGTGGAGAGTATGGATGATGGCGTTGGACTAATCATGGAGTCTTTGAAGAAGCAAGGGCTTTTGAAAAACACCTTAGTTATTTTTGCTTCGGATAATGGGGGAGTGGGTTTGCCTGAATTAGGGCCAATTCCGACGCAAAATGATAGCCTTCGAAAGTGGAAAGGGCATGTTTATGAAGGTGGTATTCGAATTCCGACGATCATGTACTGGGAGGGTAAGATTATTCCCAAACAAGTAAATGATAATTATTTCATGAATACGGATTATACAGCTACTATTTTAGATTTGTTGGGCCAGAAATCGCCTGAAATGACGGATGGAGTTAGTGTGTGGCCTATGATCAATAAACCTAATCTTACAGATCAGTCTCGACCTTTATTTTGGCATTACCCTCATTTTTCAAACCAATTAGGTCGGCCCGCGGGTGCTGTCAGATTAGGGGATTGGAAGTTGGTTGACAATTTTGAATCTTCACAATTGGAGCTATACAATCTAAAAGATGATGTGGGTGAGCGACATGATGTAGCAAAAAATTTCCCTGCTAAGAGAGATCAATTACATCGTTTATTAATCGATTGGCGACAAAGAGTTCAGGCTAATATGCCCATCAAGAAATAGGTTATAAAACTATTTTTACTGTTTATAAGGACTGCGTCTTTTCCAAGCCGTTTCGGGTTCTAGGTAGTTAAAAATACGGCCTAGGAATTGATTGATCAACGGCTGACTATGTCGCATGAATCCAAACATAGGCGTGTCTATTGCGCCCACGGAACTTTTTATTTCAAGTGCAGTTCGGCCAAAAATAATGTTTTCGAATTTTAAACTGATCCCACATGCGATCATATCATAGAGCATGTTGAGATAAAGCATTTTTTCTTTTTGAATTTTATCGTCATAGCCTAGAAAGTAAGTATCTAAACTTTTTCCATTTTTTATCAAGGTATTAAATCCGATTAATTTTCCATCCATGAAATAGCCGTATAGCATGAAATCATTTGTAAGCTTTTCTTTTAACACATAAAAGTGGTTTTTAGGAAGGTAAAAAGTGTTAAAAGGAGCATTCTCGGCTACATGCATATACAAATCATAGATGATTTCTTGTTGGTCATGTATTTCTTCTAGGGTCAACATCCTTTTTTCAATGCCAAGCGCTTTATTTCTACTTCTTTTAAATTGATCTCTGTATTTTTTCGTTAAAACCTTAACATAATCATCTTCATGAGCCCACGAAGGATTAATCTCAAAAATCATGTTGGGCTGCGAAGTAAATTTTAAATCCTTTTTAAATGCGGGTTGGTCAAAATAAGGGAGATCACTAGGCATGAAATCTTTAAAGGAAGTCAAGTGAATTTTAAAATTTTGATTTATGTCGAAAGCGGCTTCTTTTAAGGTTTGTAGGATTTCGGTAATGCTTGTCTGATCTTTTACGGCAAAGGCATTTTGACCAGAAAGCATGTTATTGCCGATAAATAATAGTTTGGACGAGAATTGGCTAAACAAATAATTCCTAACCCATGTTTTGAGCTTTTTGTCTCGTTCTCCATAGGTTTCTAAATGGGAAAGATCGATGAATTGGGCAATTGCGATTCCGATGAGTTTTTCTTGATTGAAAATGCCAATATATTGGCATTTAATGTTAGTAGGAGCGGCTGACTCTAAAACTTCAAGGTATTTTGTCGAAAGGAAAATATTTGCTTGCGCAATTGAATCCCATTGATTGGGTAAAGACTGAATAGACGTAAATAGCTGATATGTATAGGATGTATTCAAAAGAAAGGGAAAGTGCAATAGAGAGTATTTTTATCTCATGTTTAAAGCCTTCCGACGAATAATCGCAGCAGTAACAGTTGCTGTGTTGGCTTTTCGCGCCGTGGG
>CAIZMB010000159.1 GCA_903933935.1 uncultured Cytophagaceae bacterium | reverse complement strand
TTGTTCATGCCATTGCAGCTGGTAATGCTGTTATATTAAAGCCCTCCGAACTAAGTCCTAATACTTCATCCTTTATCAAAAAAATGATTTTTTCTTTGTTTGATGAAAGTGAAGTGGCTGTATTTGAAGGAGATGCGATCGTATCCACATATCTGTTAGAACAGAAATTTGATCACATATTTTTTACGGGTAGTCCTGCTATTGGAAAAGTAGTTATGCAGGCCGCTGCTAAACATTTAACATCAGTGACGCTTGAATTAGGTGGAAAATCACCTGCGATTATTGATTCGAATGTAGACATTGTTTCATCGGCAAAAAAAATTGCTTGGGGTAAATTTTTAAATAATGGTCAAACATGCATCGCTCCTGACTATGTTTATGTACACGAAAAGGTCTATTATTCATTTATTGGTGCATTAGAGGAGACGATAAAATTATTTTACGACCAAGATAATAAGGGTGTAAAAAATAGTAGTGACTATGCCAGAATAGTGAATAAAAAACATTTTAATCGAATATGTCATTTATTAGATGACGCCAAATCTAAAGGTGCTACCATCATTTCTGGGGGTGAAATAGATGAATCTACTTGTTTTATAGCACCTACCCTTTTGACAAATTGCACGGATGAAATGTTGATCATGCAAGAAGAAATTTTTGGACCTATTTTACCTATTTTAACTTTCAAAGAAGAAAATGAAATAGTGACAAAATTATTAAAAGAGGAAAAGCCTTTGGCGCTTTACGTTTTTTCAAAAGATCCTTTATTTTCGGATTATATTTTAAATAATACTAGTTCGGGGACGAGCGTAGTCAATGATTGCCTTATTCAGTTTGGACATTCAAATCTACCCTTTGGTGGTGTCAATAATTCAGGTATTGGTAAATCTGGAGGTTTATTTGGATTTCAAGAGTTTTCAAATCAAAAATCAGTTTTAAAACAATATACTAATTTGTTGAATAATTTTTATCCCCCTTACACCTTTAAAACTAAATGGCTCATAGAGCAAGTCTTAAAATGGTTTTAAGAATTATCTTATCATTTTTAATAGTCATTTCATTTTCTGGATTTTCTCAAATATTATATCCAATATTAGAACAGAATCCCTCTAATTTTAATTACAAGCAAATAAATATTCCGGGTAAAGGTATTCGCGTGATTTACCTCGAAGGAGCTGATTCCTTAGCATTTACTACAGCTAAGCATTTGTCAACCCAATGGTCTGCAGCCAAAATTTCAACGAATGATTTGCGACATACATGGTCCATTATTTTGCAAAATCAAGGTTTGAGTTCAAATGGTTTTATAAGTCTTTATGCTCCCAGAGGGGAATTTTATACGACACCAAGTCAGGATGCAAGTCTACAAGCTACTAATAACTGGCTAAATTTATTAGCAAGTCATGAAACTAGGCATATTTATCAATATGAAATTGCTAATTCAGGCTTTAGTCGTATTTTCAAATTATTTTGGGGGAGAAATGGCCAAGGGTTCTATAGTAATCTATTGATACCCCATTGGTTATGGGAGGGTGATGCGGTGGAAACTGAAACTCGCTTAAATAATCAAATTGGGAGATCTAACATTCCACAATTCTCTAATAATCTAAACGCCTATTTGTTTCAATTTGGTGTTCCAAGTTACAGTAAATTGATGTCAAGAAATTTCAGTGAAAATATGCCAAATCATTATGTTTTTGGCCAATTTTTTACGCATAATTTAACATCACAATTTGGAGTTGATGCAATTGGCCAATTATGGAAAAATACATTAAACAAACCTCGGTTATTTTCCTTTTCAAAGGAAGTAAAAAAGAGATATGGATTAAATATCGACCAATATGTCACACATATTCTGCAAAAACAATTAGATACTATTCGGAAAAGAGAGGTTGATTCCTCCTATTCGATCGTTTCTCCAACAGTAAAAGGTGGTTTTACATCCTATGACTTTCCACAAAGTATAGGAAATGGCAAGGTCGTCGCGATCAAATCTAGTTTTCAAGAAATTCCATCGTTAGTGATCATTGAAAATTATAAAGAAAGAAAATTATGCTTATTAGGTCCTGTTTACCCAAGTAATATGCTTTCCGCATCAGATCAATTTGTTGTTTGGTCAGAAATAATGTACCATCCAAGGTGGACTCAAAAACAGCATACTAAATTAGTTTTTTATGACCTA
This sequence comes from uncultured Cytophagaceae bacterium, assembly GCA_903933935.1. GTDB lineage: Bacteria > Bacteroidota > Bacteroidia > Cytophagales > Spirosomataceae > Aquirufa. Next base: position 11,084 of record CAIZMB010000159.1, on the reverse strand, counting down.
AAACGTGATTTAAAAACGGTATGGGCTCATAATAAAAAGTGGATATGCCCTAGTATTAGTTCGGATTCTAAGTACCTGTCCTATTTAGAATTGCAAAATGATGGGAGTTCAATTTTAAAAATTCATGAGAAAGAAACAAAATACTTAATTGACAGTATAAGTTTTCATTCATCGAACCAAGTACTCCAACCTAGAATATCTTCCAATGGTTTATTGTCTTATATTTTAATTCGGAATGGCCATAAACAAATAGTTGTTTATGATTTTTTTCTTAGGAAGGTGATTGCAGCGCGTGATTTTGGAACAAATAATATTGCTGCTCCTTTTTTGCATGACGATTTTGTGTATTTCAATTTGCCCGTTGGCTCAGTAGACCAAATAGCCAAATGGAATTTTAAAGATAATTCTATAACCTATGTAACCCAAACGCAATTTGGAGCCTATGCAGCATCTTTTTCTAGCGTAACATCGGAACCATTTGTTTTTTCTAAATACACCGCATTTGGAAACCAAATTGGTTTAGGCAGCTTGCAAGAATCGCATGCTATCAATTTAAGTGCCCCAACTGTTGTTGTTCCTCTGGAGTTTAAACAAGAAAATGTAGAATTGGCTTCATATAGCCGTTGGAATTTAGTTAATCCATATGCCTGGGGACCCATTATAAATGCACAATTCAACAAATTGGATTTAGGCTTGATGTCAAAAAATTTAACCAATACACTCCAATTGGGATTAGGTTTTTTGTATGATGCCAGTGAGCAAACTGGAACGAAATATATTCGCGCCTCATATCAAGGATTGTTTCCTGTTTTCGATTTTTCTTTTCAACAAGGTCCCAGAAACACATCTATTTATATTGATAAAAAAAGTCCTTTGGACAGTTTGAGATCCGATCAATGGAATCAAACCAAAATGGATGTAGGCATTAGGTTGCCTTTATTACTAACGCGTGGGGCCTTCCAAGAACAATTATATGTGTCTAGTACCTATTCAATATTTAAGGTCGATGGGTATAATTTGCCTCTGAGATATAAATCAGAAGCATTTAATGGAACATATTCGTCTATGATATACCAGATTAATTATTCTAAATTATTAAATAAATCTCTTTGGGATCTACAATCTAAATTAGGATATCAATTTAATATATTTTGGAATGGGATGCCATTCAAGCAATCACTTCAGTCTGAATTATGGGGAATTCAATCTAGAATTTATTTACCTGGTTTCTTTAAAAACCATGGTGTATTAATAAGAGCATCTTTCCAGCAAGAGATGAAGGGTAATTATAATTTTAATAGTCCTTTTATTTTTACCAGAGGGTATTTGTACGAAGTCAACCAAAGATGGACTAATTTATCCTTAGATTATAAATTCCCAATTGCAAATACATCAATAAAACTAGGTCGATTATTGTATTTTACTCGGTTTAAGGGGAATGTTTTTATGGATTTAAGTAGAGGCACTCCAAACTTAAATAATCTAAATCTATATAAATCCTACGAATCCGTTGGCTTAGATGTTTCTTCTAACTTTCATGTTTTGCGCTTTTCACAAGGTTTTGAACTCGGAATTAGATTTTTATATAAGCCTCGATTAAATCAATATGAATTTTATCCATTAGTTTTAGATTTAGGTTTTTAATGAAGGAGAAATTTCTGTTAATTTTTGTCATATTTTGTTCAATTTCTTGTGAACCTACGCAGGATTTTAAAGGTGAATATATTCCTGAAAAAAAATATGTATTCTCTCTTTTAGAGGCACAAAAAAGTCAAAATCAAAAAGTTATCGCATTTTTAAATCAAATCATTGAAGAGGGTTCGCCAGCACATTTGTATTATTTACGCGCTAAATATCTATATGAGTCTCGACAATATAAAAAAGCGAATATTGACATTCAGCGTTCTATCAAATCAAGTCCTAGAGACTTTGATTATTTATTATTAGCAGGTCAGATTGCCTTAAATTTAGAGAATTATACCACGGCATTAAATTATTTTAATTTAATTAAGTCAAATCAAAAGAACCATTCACAAATCTTTTTTTTATTGGCCGAAGTGTCATTGAAACTTAGTAATTATAAATTAGCTATTTATTATTTAAATCAAATTAGAAAAAATGATTTGTCACAAAAGGATCTGCTTTACCACACTTTATTAAGTAATTTATGTCTTACTATTCAAATTCCAAAAATCAATTTAATCAAAAGTCTCGATGCCCAAAGCATTCAAGATAACAGGTTGCAAAGAATTTATTTTGAATATGCGATGGATTACACCTCTAAATATGTGTATCAAAATCAATTGTTAAAAGTTATCAATGATTTTCCAAATGACCCCCACCTTCTTCGATTCTGGGCTAGATTTCTAAGTAAAATAAATCAATTCAAAATGGCTGAATTAAATTATCTAAAAGTTCTTAATCTATTTGAACAAAATGATAATCTATTTTTAGAGATAGGTAAGTTTTATATGTTTCATAGGAATTACTCTGTAGCTCTAATTTATTTGAATAAAATCAAACCAGATTTGGAATATTTTATTGATGTTCCATTTTTAAAATCAAAGTGCTACTTATACTTAGGTGATAATTTACACTCTAAATCTATGATGGATTCAGTTAAACTATTTTTGAAAAATGATAATAGGTTTTATCAATTGAAAACGAAGCATTTCGGGATTTCAGTGGACTCAAACTTAGTAGTTAAAGATTCTTTATTGACGATTAGGCCTTAGTTTTTGGGGGTAAATTTGTAACTTGCGTAAAATTAGACAGGATGATTAAAATTACTTTTCCAGACGGACAAATTAAAGAATATTCGAAAGGTATCACACCGATGGATATTGCAATAAGTATATCAGAAGGATTAGCACGTAATGTGTTAGCAGCAAAATTAAATGATCAAGTGGTTGATTCCTCCACTCCCATTCTCTCAGATTCTAATTTACAATTACTTACTTGGAATGATTTAGAAGGTAAAAAAACCTTTTGGCATTCTTCGGCACATTTATTAGCCGAGGCTATTGAATTTTTATATCCGGGAACCAAGTTTGGTATTGGTCCTGCGATTGAAAATGGATTCTATTATGATATTGACTTAGGTGATCAGGAATTTGGGCAAGAAAATTTTAAGGCAATAGAAGATAAAATGCTAGAGTTAGCTCGTCTGAAACTAGATTATGTCCGAAAAGAAATTTCAAAAATGGACGCGGTTCAATATTTTACCTTAAAAAAGGATGAGTATAAACTGGAGCTTTTAGAGGGCTTGTCGGATGGAGATATTACTTTTTATTCTCAGGGTAATTTCACTGATTTATGTAAGGGTCCCCACATTCCAAGTACCAGCTTTATCAAAGCGGTTAAAGTTTTAAGTGTGGCAGGTGCTTATTGGCGTGGAGATGAAAAGCGCAAGCAAATGACCCGTATTTATGCGATCACATTTCCAAAGGCAAAGGAATTAGAAGAATATTTAACTTTGTTAGAAGAATCCAAAAAACGAGATCACCGAAAATTAGGAAAAGAACTTGAATTATTCGCTTTCTCAGAGAAGGTTGGCCTAGGTTTGCCTTTATGGCTACCTAAAGGCACTATTTTAAGAGAAAGACTAGAGAATTTTTTAAGACGAGCTCAAGTTCGAGCTGGATATTCACCTGTCATAACCCCACATATTGCTAGTAAAGAACTTTATGTGACTTCAGGGCATTACGCTAAATATGGTAAAGATTCATTTCAGCCGATTCATACGCCAGATGAAAATGAAGAATTTTTTCTAAAACCCATGAATTGTCCGCATCATTGTGAGATATATAAAACTAAGCCACGTAGTTACAAGGATTTACCTTTACGTTTAGCCGAATTTGGTACGGTTTATCGGTATGAGCAATCGGGAGAATTACATGGTTTAACACGAGTTAGAGGATTTACACAAGATGATGCCCATATATTTTGCCGGCCTGACCAAGTTGAGGATGAGTTCATGAAAGTCATTGATTTAGTGTTGTATGTGTTTAAAGCTCTAGGGTTTGATCAATATTCAGCACAAATATCATTAAGGGACAAGGTTAATAGAGAGAAATATATAGGTAATGATGATGATTGGAACCGCGCTGAGGAATCTATAATAAAATCTGCTAAGGAAAAAGGATTGCCGACCACAATAGAATATGGAGAGGCGGCATTTTATGGTCCTAAATTGGACTTTATGGTCAAAGATGCTTTAGGTCGAAAATGGCAATTAGGTACGATTCAAGTGGATTATCAATTACCTCAGCGGTTTGAGTTGGAGTATACGGGTTCTGATAATCAAAAGCATAGACCCGTTATGATTCATAGAGCGCCATTTGGATCTCTTGAACGTTTTGTTGCTATTTTAATCGAAAATACGGCAGGAAATTTCCCTTTATGGCTTTCACCAGATCAATTGGCCGTTTTACCTATCTCTGAAAAGTATGAAGATTATGCCAATGAGATTTATTTAAGGCTTCAAGAAAAAGATTTGCGTGGATATGTAGATCATCGTGATGAGAAAATTGGTCGAAAAATTCGTGATGCGGAAGTAAGTAAAGTTCCTTTTATGATTGTAGTCGGTGAAAAAGAACAAGCGGAAGGTATGATTAGTGTAAGAAAAAAGAATCAAGGAGATTTAGGCTCAATGACTATTGATGCATTTATAAATTTGGCTCAGGAAGAAATGAATCAACTAACTTATGAAAATTGATTATTTAGTTATTTTAGCTAGGATACAAGGTATAAGTTTGCAAATGCGTGATTTTTGAACTAGATTTCGAATTGATTTAATATAACATTAAAAACAAACAATAATTTATGGCTTTACGCCCCAATAACAATTACCGAGGAAATAGAAGAGAAGAAGAACCTTATCGAATTAATCAATTAATTCGTGGAGTAGAAGAAGTTAGATTAGTAGGAGAAAATATTGAACAAGGTGTATATCCCTTCTCTAAAGCTATTGAACTAGCCGAAGCACAAAGTTTAGATTTAGTGGAAATCTCCCCCAATGCTGTCCCACCCGTTTGCAAAGTGATTGATTATGCGAAATTCAAGTATGATCAAAAGAAAAAGCAAAAGGAAATTAAGGCAAATGCAACCAAAACAGTCATCAAGGAAATTCGATTTGGACCGAATACAGATGAACATGATTTTAATTTTAAATTAAAGCATGCCGTTAATTTTCTGAAAGAAGGTGCTAAGGTTAAGGCATATGTACATTTCGTTGGTAGAACGATTGTATTTAAAGAAAGAGGTGAAATGTTATTCTTGAATTTTGCAAAGGGTCTTGAAGAAGTGGGCAAACCAGATGATATGCCTAAATTAGAGGGAAAGCGAATGAGCATCATATTTACACCTAAAGCTCAAAAGAAATAATTTAGTTATATAGTGGAATTTCAAGGTATTTTTTTTACTTTTGCATTCCAATTTTTACATTTAATACTTAATAGAATGCCAAAAATTAAAACCAACTCTGGAGCGAAAAAGCGCTTCAAAGTTACAGGAACTGGAAAAATAAAGCGTAAACATGCTTTTCATAGCCATATCCTAACAAAAAAAACTACTAAACAAAAGCGTAATTTAGTTCACGCTACTTTAGTATCCCCTTCTGATATGGGTCGTGTAAGTTTATTATTAGGACTTTCATAATCAGTTTTTAGTTATTGTTCAACCAGAGTTAAGGCAAATAAAGTGTTCGAAATGAGCCGCCTCAATTCAAAAAACAAATTTATTTATGCCACGTAGTGTCAATCATGTAGCTTCAAGAGCTAGGAGGAAAAAGATTTTAAAATTAGCAAAGGGATTTTTCGGTAGAGGGAAAAATGTTTGGACTGTTGCTAAAAACAAAGTAGAAAAAGGTTTGCAATATGCATATCGTGATCGTAAAGTTAAGAAAAGAGATTTTCGTGGACTTTGGATTCAACGTATTAATGCTGCAGCTAGGCAAGAGGGTTTATCCTATTCAGCTTTCATGGGTAAGTATAACAAATCAGGTATGACTTTAAATCGGAAAGTACTCGCAGATTTAGCCATGAATCATCCTGATGCTTTCAAAGCTGTTCTATCTAAATTATCTTAAAAAAAAGTCCCGGAAACATTCGGGACTTTTTTTTACACTTATCTTTGTTGCTTGCTCTGTAACAAATGAATCTACCCAAATATTTCGATTACGCTTCTACTACTCCAGTTCGTCCCGAAGTATTAAATAAGATGTTGCCTTATTTTTCTACTATTTATGGCAATGCTGGATCTAATTTGCATCATTTCGGTTGGTTAGCACAAGAAGCCATCCATGCATCAAGAAATCAAATTGCTGACTATTTTAATGTCAAGCCAAGTTCAATAATTTATACTTCAGGAGCTACCGAATCAAATAATCTAGCCATAAAAGGTTATCTAAAAGGTAAATCGAAAGGCCATTTAATTACTTCTATCATTGAACATAAGGCGGTACTTGAAATTTTTATCCAATTAGAAAAAGAAGGTTATTCCGTTACTTATTTGAGACCTAATGATTTGGGTCAAATCACGAACGAAGTGTTGATAAATGCCATTCAAGTTGATACTTTACTGGTATCTCTAATGATGGTCAACAATGAAATAGGGACTATTTCGGATTATGCGGCTTTTAAAGAAATATGTGATTCTCACGCTGTTTGCTTTCATTCAGATGTGACACAGGCCATTGGAAAAATCAAATTGGATGTAAATAATTTGCCGCATTTAATGAGTTTTACTGGACATAAAATTTATGCTCCTAAAGGAATCGGAGGCTTAATAATCAATAGCAATTGTAAAATTAGCCCCCTTTTTGATGGTGGTGGACAAGAACGTGGAATTAGGTCAGGAACTTTGTCTGTGCCACTAATCGTTGGTTTAGGTCATGCATTTACCTTTATACCAGAGTTATTAAGTTTTGAAGAAACACTTTGTCACTATAACCTTCAGATTAAGCATGCACTTTTGAGTAAGTTTAATAATCACATTTTGATCAATTCTAAAAGTCCCAATAATATATCTTCCCTACTTAGTATTTCAATTCATGGAGTTCATTGGGAAGATTTATTCAACTCATTAACAGCTATCGCAGTTTCTAATGGTTCAGCTTGCAATGTTAAGTCTACAAATCCTTCTCATGTTTTAATGGCTTTAGGACATAAAAGAGATTTAGCTTTAAGTACGCTTAGGATTTCGTTAAGTTACATGACGACCGAGCAAGAAATTGATTTTTTAATCAATTATTTAAATGAAAAATTAAGTAAACTTTTGGTGTGAAAGAAATAAAATTATTTGTGGGCCAACTTTCATTATACATTCAATCAGGTGTCAAATTTGCCATTGCCACTGTTGTAAATGTAGATGGTTCTGCATACAGACGGCCAGGTGCAAGGATGTTGATTAATGAAAATGGAGATTGGCATGGAGGAATAAGTGGCGGTTGTCTTGAAGGTGATATGTTAAAAAAGGCCCAATTGTCAATGCTTACAAATCAAAATAAGTTAGTCAAGTATGATACACGGGAAGATGATCCATTTGAATTAGGTGTAGGATTAGGATGCAATGGTCTTATTGAAATTTTAATTAGCCCTAATTTAGAATATGCGAAATGTTTATTTGAATTACTAAATACACATTTGCAAAGTTCGGAATCTACAATACTTGAACATTCCTTTCTTTTAAATTCAACACATTCTGCTTTTTTAACAATAAACTCCACAAATCCTTTTGTTTCTGAACTGTCAAATGAAGATGCTGATCAGGTATTAAATCAACATCAATCCAAAGTAAAAGTATTAGAAAATGAGCTACTATTTGTTGAATTATTACCAGTAATACCTCGAATTGTGCTCTATGGTAATTTATTTGATTCTTCAAGCTTGATTGAACTTTGTCATTTTCTTTCTTGGGATGTTTGTTGGGTTGGTAATCCTTTAAAAATGAATGCTTCATTAAAGAATAAAGTCCAATCATATTTTCATTGGGAAGATGAATTTGTTCTTAAAAATAATGATGTTATTGTTTTAATGACACATGATTTTGATCGTGATGTGGCCATTATCCAACATTTAATTTCAATCAATTTTAAAGGATACGTTGGCATTCTGGGTCCATTAAAAAGAATGCAAAAAATTATAAAACAATTAGAAATTTTGTCTGTTAAGATGACGGATATGTCATTTTTTGGTCCTATTGGTTTAGATATTGGAGCTGAAGGTCCTAATGAAATTGCATTATCTATCGTTTCTGAAATTATTGCTTTTAATAGCTCTAGAGACGGTAGTTCATTAAGAAATAGAACAAAATCCATTCATACGAATTAAAAATGTCACATTTAATTGATTTACAAAAAAGCATTGAGCCTTATAAAAAGGTTTTAAGAAATCATCCTATTAACTCTTATATCATTTCTCATGAACATTTATCTATTTTCATGCAGCATCATATATTTGCAGTTTGGGATTTTATGTCTTTAGTCAAAAAGTTACAAGTTGAATTAACCTCCGTAGATTCCTTGTGGTTTCCAAAGGGATCGGGGGAAACTAGATATTTAATTAATGAAATTGTTTTGGGTGAAGAATCAGATATAGATCCTGATGGAGGCTATATCAGTCATTTTGATTTATATTTGAGAGCAATGGATGAATTATCCATTATGGTCCCTCCTGCCTTATCAACATTTAAGCAGTTTAAGTCAGTTGAGGAGTTTCTGATTTCCCTTCCTTCTTTTAATTTACCACAAAGCGTTAATGATTTCTTGACGTTTACTTTCTCAAGTATTTTAAATGGAAAGATTGAAGAAATAGCCGCTATTTTCACTTTTGGCCGAGAAGATTTAATACCGGAAATGTTTCAACTCATCTTAAATCAATTAAGAGAACAATCTCCTGATAAGATAAAAACTTTGACCTATTATTTGGAAAGACATATTGAAGTGGATGGAGGTCATCATTCTGCATTAGCAACTTCCATGGTATCTCAATTATGTCAAGATGATCCCAAAGCTTGGGCGCGTGCAACAAAAGCTGCTATAAATTCGTTGCAAGCAAGAATAAAACTTTGGGATGGAATTGTAAGTGCTAAATTGTAAAAAAAAAGGTTCCTTTTTTAAGAGGAACCTTTTTACAAATTTTTAATACTCTTATTTTACTTCTTCAAAAGCCACATCTTCAGCTGAATCATCCGACGGAGTTTCTGCATTTTGTGATGGTTGATCACCGCCTTCTTGAGTATTCGCGTACATTTCTTGAGATGCTGCAGTCCAAGCCGTATTTAACTTTTCAATTCCTGAATCGATTGACGTTAAGTCTTGAGATGCATGAGCTATTTTCAATTCAGATAAAGCTCCTTCGATAGCTGATTTATTGCCTTCTGACAATTTTTCACCATATTCTTTCAATTGTTTTTCAGATTGAAATATTAAAGCATCTGCCTGATTGACTTTCTCAACACGATCTTTTTCGATCTTGTCAGTGGCCTCATTTGCTTTCGCCTCATTTCTCATTTTCTCAATTTCTTCATCTGTCAAACCACTGGAAGCTTCAATTCTAATTTTTTGCTCTTTACCCGTACCCTTATCTTTTGCTGAAACCTGTAATATTCCATTCGCATCAATATCAAAGGTTACTTCAATTTGAGGAATTCCTCTAGCTGCTGGCGGTAATCCATCTAAATGGAAACGACCTAAAGAACGATTGTCTTTTGCCATAGGTCTTTCTCCTTGCAATACATTTAACTCAACAGATGGTTGATTATCCGCAGCTGTAGAAAAAGTCTCAGATTTTTTTGTAGGTATGGTTGTGTTTGATTCGATCAATTTGGTGAATACACCACCCATCGTTTCAATACCCAAGGATAAAGGTGTTACATCTAATAATAATACATCTTTTACCTCACCAGTCAAAACACCACCTTGAATGGCTGCACCGATAGCTACTACCTCATCTGGATTAACTCCTTTGGATGGTTTTTTGCCAAAGAATTTTTCAACTTCTTCTTGGATTCTTGGGATACGAGTTGAACCACCTACCAAAATTACTTCGTCTATATCTGCGTTTGAATAAGAAGCATTTTTCATGGCACGCTTACAAGGTTCTAGCGTACGACGAATTAAACTGTCGGCTAGTTGTTCAAATTTTGCGCGCGTTAATGAACGAACTAAATGTTTAGGAATGCCATCTACAGGCATAATATATGGTAAATTAATTTCCGTATTTGCACTAGAACTTAATTCAATTTTTGCCTTTTCAGCGGCTTCTTTTAAACGTTGGAGCGCCATAGGATCCTTACGTAGATCTATATTTTCATCTGAAATAAATTCTTCTGCAAGCCAGTTTATAATGACTTGGTCAAAATCATCTCCACCTAAGTGAGTATCTCCGTCAGTCGACTTTACTTCAAAAACTCCATCTCCTAATTCTAAAATAGATACGTCAAAAGTACCTCCACCTAGATCAAAGACAGCTATTTTCATATCCTGCCCTTTTTTATCAACTCCATATGCTAATGCAGCAGCCGTAGGTTCATTTATAATTCGTTTAACTTCAAGTCCTGCAATTTGTCCTGCCTCTTTTGTGGCTTGACGTTCCGCATCATTAAAATAAGCTGGAACTGTGATTACAGCCTCAGTAACAGTTTGACCTAAATAATCTTCAGCCGTTTGCTTCATTTTAGTCAAAATCTGAGCTGATATTTCTTGAGGAGTATACAGGCGATCGCCGATTCTTACTCTTGGAGTATCGTTATTTCCTTGTTCAACTAAATATGAAATAGTCTTTAACTCTGAACTTACTTCTGAGTATTTTTTACCCATAAATCTTTTAACAGACGAAATCGTATTTTGTGGATTTGTAATAGCTTGTCGTTTGGCAGGATCCCCTACTTTTCGTTCACCATTATCTAGAAATGCAACAATTGAAGGTGTTGTTCTTCGTCCTTCAGAATTTGCAATCACAACAGCCTCACTACCTTCCATAACCGCCACACATGAGTTGGTGGTACCTAAATCAATTCCAATAATTTTTCCCATGATTAATTTTATTTAATTTCGTCCACATTATACAAGGATAGTGCCATAA
>CAIZMB010000158.1 GCA_903933935.1 uncultured Cytophagaceae bacterium | reverse complement strand
CAATAATGAGAATATGAATGAAGACTAATTATGAAATGCCCACTCTTAGTTAAATACACATTTAAAGTTTTAATGCCATCTGTTATATTTTCTGAAATTTTAAAAGATTTTTATTTGAATTTTAAAGCAGTTATACATCATTCCATGGATGATTTGTTGGAACCATTAATCCAACATGAAAAACTTGCCATGCAACAATTAATATCAAACGGATTATACTATTAAAATCTTCATTGAAATGAAAAACTACTTATTCTTTTTTTTTCTATTGTTTTCTACCCAATTATCTTTCGCTCAACAGAGCGCTTTAAAACCTATTGAGGTAACTGATATGTTGAAAATTAAAACGATTGGAAAACCTCAAATTTCTCCTGATGGTTTACATGTTCTTTTTTCGATCATGGAAATTAAAGATGATGTGGATAAAAAAGGTGATTTTACCTATGTAACCCAATTGTATTTAGGCGAGATAAAAACTAAAACGTATCGCGCGTTGACCTCAGGCAAATATTCCATTTCATCTCCCTCATGGAGTCCTGATGGGAATTCAATCTTATTCTCTAGGGATAACGGTAATAAATCCCAAGCATATATTATGAAGTTAAACGGGGGAGAACCCATGGCCTTGACCTCATCATCAAAAGGTGTAATGAATCCTATTTGGTCTAAAGATGGTCAATTTATCTTTTATCAAGAACGAAAATCATTGAAAGAATATTTGTTGGATTCCTTACATAATCCATCGAAGTCTATTCCTTCATGGAACATTGAAAAACCGAAATTGGACGCAAATGTATATGCCTTTTCATCTAAAGCTGACCCCAATGGAAGTTTAAAAGAGGTTAGAGCCTATTTATATCAAAATGAAAAAGATAAGAAGGCAAAGGTAATTAATCGGTTAAACTTTCAAGAAGAGACCACAACGACGGGTGAATTGCCCATTTATTTATTATTTAAAATGGCTGTGGATGGTTCTGGCAAACCTATTTTAGTTAATAATCCGTATGCTCGTTGGGCCGACTGGGAAGAAACATCTAAAGGTATTATAGCTATCATTCCAGTGGATACTTTGACGCATCCTGACCGTGTTTTGGATCATAAAATTGTGTTATATAATCCATCAAATAATCAATATCGCACACTTGTTGAAAAGAATGGTTTTGCCTATTCGAATATCAATTTAAGTCCTGATGGGAATTTTCTTTCTTATGTAGAAACTAGTTCAACTGTAGTTCAAAATGTGACTTTTAAAGTTTTAAATCTGAATAATTCGACCACTTTAGATGTTCCTATAGATCGTGTAATCACACAAATTAAATGGTCAGAGAATAACGAGAATATTTATTTTACTGCTCAAGATCGTGGTGGTGCTCCATTTTTTGTTTATAATGTAAAGTCGAAGAAGGTTAAACAGATAACCTCAGAGGTAGATGGTATTTTAGGTTTTGATGTTAAAGATGAAAATTTAATTTATTCCAAAACTTGCATTGACAATCCGTCTGAACTTTATGTCAACGATTTACAAGGAACCTCAGAGTCTCGCTTTACGGCTGAAAATACAAAATGGTTGGCAGGTAAATCGATTTCAAAACCTATCAAAAAATCGTTTGTAAACAAAAAAGGTTATCGAGTTGATTATTGGTTAATGAAGCCATTGAATTATCAATCAGGAATTCAATATCCTTTGGTTGTAGATATTCATGGGGGTCCTTCTGCGATGTGGGGAACTGGTGAGGCAAGCATGTGGCATGAATTCCAATATTATGCAAGTAAAGGAATGGGTGTTGTTTATGGCAATCCGAGAGGTAGTGGGGGGTATGGATCCGATTTTTTAGCTGCCAATGTTAAAGATTGGGGGGCTGGGCCTATGTCAGACATTATGCAAATGACTGATTTAGCCGTAAAAGAAGGTTGGGTCGATACAACTCAATTAGCCATCACTGGAGGCTCGTATGCTGGCTATTTAGTTACTTGGATGATCGGACATACGAATCGGTTTAAGGTAGCATGTTCTCAAAGAGGAGTTTATGAGTTAAGTACTTTTTTGGGTGAGGGTAATGCATGGCGTTTAGCTCCTCGATATTTTGGTGGTTACCCTTGGGAAAAAACAGCTAGGACTATATTGGATCGAGAGTCACCTTTGACCTATGTTCAAAATATCAAAACCCCATTAATTATTTTTCATGGGGAAAATGATTTGAGAACAGGTGTTATTGGCAGTGAGACGCTTTATAAAAGTTTGAAAATAATGGGTCGCGATGTGGAATATGTCAGACATCCAGATGCTTCGCATGAAATAACTAGGGCGGGAAATAATCGCCAAAGAATAGATCAGATGCTTCGTACGTATGAGTTTTTTAGTCGGTATTTGCAATTGAATTGATTTGAATATACTGATTATGCAAAAAAGGGGAATGGGAACATTCACCTTTTTATTTTTGATTTATTGTTGAAACTGAAGTTTTGTTAGGATTTATTTAAAATATCTCCAATCTTCATTTCCTTTTACTTTGAGTAGCGTTTGGTAGATTAAATCGATCACGGCATTCATGTCATCTTTGGCAATCATTTCTACTGTGGTATGCATATATTTTAAAGGTAATGAAATTAAAGCGGACGCGACTCCTTCAGTGGCATAAGCAAAAGAATCTGTGTCAGTACCAGTAGACCGAGAAACGGCTTGCCTTTGATATGAAATTTTATTCTCTTCAGCTATATCAATGATAAAATCACGCACATTATTTTGTACGGCAGGACCATAACAGATGACAGGCCCTTTTCCACAAGACATATCGCCTTGGGTTTTTTTATTATACATAGGCGACTGGGTATCATGTGTAACGTCCGTAATAAATGCCAAATCTGGCTTTAATCTGCGGACGATCATTTCAGCACCGCGCAAACCTATTTCTTCCTGTACAGAATTAACGATGTATAAGGTATAGGGTAGTTTGATTTTCTTTTCCTTTAGTCTTCTGGCTACTTCGGCAATCATGTAACCACCGATTCGATTATCTAAAGCTCTGCCTACTAAATACTTTTTATTTAGTTCCATTAAACCATCTTCGAAAGTAACGACACAGCCTACATGTATGCCCATTTTTTCGACCTCTTTTTTATTGGATGCACCACAATCAATAAAAATATCGGATATGCTAGGAACTTTGTCCTTCGCTAAATCGCGCACGTGAATCGCGGGCCAACCAAATATACCTTTGATGATTTTGTCTTTCGTGTGAATATTTGCACGCATGGAAGGAGCAATTAAAGCATCTGAGCCTCCATTTCTTCGTAGAAATAAATATCCATTTTCATCAATATAATTGACAAACCAGGAAATTTCATCTGCATGAGCTTCTATGACAACAGAATAGGGCTGACCTGGATTAATAACACCTACAGCTGTACCATAAGTATCTATAATTTTTTCATCTATATAAGGTTTAATGTAGTCTAGCCATATTTTTTGGCCAGACATTTCAAATCCAGTGGGAGAGGCGTTATTTAAATAGTTATATAAGAATTCGTTCGCTTTGTTTGACATAATTTGTATTTTTTTTGCAAGTTACTAATGCTTGTTTATAATTAATTTTTAATAAAATAATATTTTTAAGTTTT
>CAIZMB010000157.1 GCA_903933935.1 uncultured Cytophagaceae bacterium | reverse complement strand
GGGATATTGGCTAGATGTTGGCAAACATGAAGACTATATAAAAGCGCAAGAAGACATTAAACATATCGTATTTTAATGAATTTATTAATTACAATTTGTGCGAGAGGAGGTTCAAAAGGTATACCGGGTAAGAACATTAAATTACTCAATGGTAAGCCTCTTATTGAATATACATTAAACTCGGCTCAAAAAATTTCAGAAAAATTTAATGCTAAGGTTTCGATATCAACCGATGATGAAAATATTTTAAAGATTTGTCAGTCGCTAGGGTATCTGTCTATGTATAAAAGACCACTTGAATTATCAACGGACCATGCTGGGAAAATAGATACAATTCAGGATTTGTTATTATTTGAAGAAAAAGAATTGGGATTTACATACGATTATATTTTGGATTTAGACGTAACATCTCCTCTTAGAACTCAAAGGGATATGTTGGAAGCGTTTGAACTATTAAAAAATAATACTGATGCGTTAAATATTTTTTCAGTAAATAAAGCAAATAAAAACCCATATTTTAATATGGTTGAAGAAAACGGAAATGGATATTTTGAGTTATCAAAAAAAGGAGAATTCTTGACAAGGCAATCTGCCAATCCGGTATTTGAATTAAATGCATCATTTTATTTTTACAAACGGGAGTTTTTTAATTTAGTGGATAAGACCGTTATTAACAGTAGGTCATTAATATATGAGATGAATCACATCTGTTTTGATCTTGATCATCCAATTGATTTTGAATTTATGAGCTTTTTGTTTGAAAATAATATGATAGATTTTCAAATATGAAGGTATTAATAATAGGATTAGGGTCTATTGCAAAAAAGCATATATCATCCCTCATGGAATTGATTCCAGATGTAAAAATTTATGCTTTTAGGGCAGTTAAAAATTCAGCAAATGTTTTAAATGTTATAAACATTTATGATTTTAATGATACTCCCAATGATGTTGATTTTATTATAATCTCTAATCCAACTAGTTTGCATTCAAACGCTATAGAACAAGTTATAAATTTTAATGCTCCTATATTTATTGAAAAACCAATTTTTGATAAAATTGAGACTAATTCTAGTCTTGTAAATTTGATCCAAGAAAAAAATCTTAAAACATATATTGCATGCAATTTACGATTTCATCCAGCCATCGTTTTTCTGAAAAATTACCTTCAAAATTCTAGCAAAAGAATCAATGAAGTAAATGTATATTGTGGTTCATATTTGCCAGAATGGAGAGAGGCAACTAACTATATTGACTCATATAGTGCCAAGTCTAGTTTGGGAGGAGGAGTGCATTTGGATTTAATTCATGAATTAGATTATTGCATTTGGCTTTTTGGATTTCCTATAAAGCATAGTTCAGTCAAGAGAAAAGTTTCTCAATTGCAAATTGATTCTATTGATTATTGCTCGTATAACCTTTTTTATGCAAATTTTAATTTGTCAATTGTATTAAATTATTTTAGGGTTAAACCAAAACGACAAATAGAAATAGTATTTGAAGATGATGTAATTACCTGCGATCTATTAAATGCAATTATTAAAAATAGTCACGGGCAAGTAATATTTGAAGAAAAAGGTTTCAATATGAATGATACATATTTGAAACAGATGGAATATTTTATTGATCATTTAAATGATGATAAGCCTTTTATGAATAATAGTAATGAGGCTTTTGATATTTTAAAAATTGCATTATATGAATAATCTTAACGGCAAGGTAATTATAGTTACTGGTGGGAATGGTTTGATCGGTAAAAGCATTGTTGACAGGATTAAAACGGCCGAAGCTATTTGTATTAATGCAGATTTACATAGCATTAATACCGATGATTTGTCAAGTATATATTGCGATATTACCGATCCTAATTCAATCGCGAATACGGTTGATTTAGTTCTAAGTAAATATGGAAAAATTGACGGATTGGTCAATAATGCGTATCCCAGAACGAGTGATTGGGGGGAAAAATTTGAGAATATTTCTATAGATTCTTGGAAAAACAATGTGGACATGCAATTGAATAGCATTTTTGTTTTTTGTCAAAAAGTGTTGCCATACATGCGTATTTGCAATTCAGGCTCAATTGTTAATATTGGGTCAATATATGGAAGTGTGGGTCCCGATTTTAATGTATATGATAATACTAATTTAACCATGCCAGCTGCTTATTCAGCAATTAAGGGGGGGATAATTAATTTTAGTAAATACCTAGCCTCATATTATGGCAAAAATAATATAAGAGTTAATTGTGTTTCACCGGGAGGCATATTTGATCATCAGCCGATTGAATTTGTAAGGAATTATGAATCCAAAGTTCCAATGAAAAGAATGGGAAAGCCAGACGATATTTCTCCTGCGGTAGCATTTTTATTATCGGATGATTCATCCTATATCACAGGACAAAATGTTATTATTGATGGGGGCTGGACAGCGATTTAAGCTATTTTATTAAAAAATGCAGAACATTAGAATTATTCCAAGGCTTGATATAAAGGGTCCCAATCTAGTTAAGGGAATTCACTTAGAAGGTTTACGTGTTTTAGGAAAACCGGAAGATTTTGCGCGCTACTATTATGAAAATGGCGCGGATGAGTTAATTTACCAAGATGTTGTTGCAAGCTTGTATGAACGGAATAGCTTACATGAAATTATTTCAAGAACAGCAAAAGACCTTTTAATACCTTTAACGGTTGGAGGAGGCTTAAGGACTTTGGATGATATCAAGTTGGTACTTAGGGCAGGTGCAGATAAAGTATCTTTAAATACAGCAGCTATTAAAAATCCAAAATTTATAAAAGATGCGGCAAGTAAATTTGGGTCTTCTACTATTCTTGTGGCTATAGAAGCGATAAAGCAAATAGATGGCCGATACCTTGCCTATATAGATAATGGTAGGGAAGAAACAGGTGTAGAAGTAGTTGAATGGGCCCAACAAATTGAAGAACTTGGAGCTGGAGAAATATTAATTACATCGGTTGATAGGGATGGAACTGCAGAGGGCTTTGATATCGACTTATTAAAAAGTATTACAATGCGAGTTACAATACCTGTTATAGCTCATGGTGGGGCTTCTAATATGGCAAACATGGCAGATTCAATATTTGAAGGTAAAGCAAGTGCTCTAGCAATTGCGTCAATTTTTCACTACTCCGCAATGAATAAATTGATTCATTCCGAGGAGGATTTTTTAGAAGGAAATAATTCGTTTAAAAATTCAGGTAAAATTTTTTCAAAGATAAAATCTTGTGAAATTTCGGATGTTAAAAGTTTTTTAAAAGAAAGTAAGATTCCTTGCAGGCCAGTTATTTAATTTTATGAATGTAGCGATAATAGATTATGGATTAGGCAATTTATTTAGCATCAATAATGCTTGTAAATTAGTTGGATTAAATACCATTATAACTTCTGACATAAATAAAATAAGTAAAGCTGACGCGCTTATTTTACCTGGTGTAGGTGCTTTTGGAGATGCTATTAATAGTTTAAATGAAAATAATCTAACTCAAACTATTTATGAATTTGTAAGAACCGGTAAGCCATTTCTTGGCATTTGTTTAGGGATGCAATTACTGTTTTCTGAAAGTGAAGAGTTTGGGTCACATAAAGGTTTAGATCTCATAAAGGGAAAAGTGGTTAAATTTCCAACCATTAATAAACTAGGCGAGAGCATTCGTGTCCCTCAGATTCAATGGAATCAAATTTATGCTGAGGATATTAATCGATGGAATGAGTCTCCATTAAAAAATATTTCCGAGGGAACGTATATGCATTTTGTACACTCTTATTATGCAATTCCAGAAGAAAATAATAATATTTTAACTTATACAGAATACGAGGGAATTCGATATACATCTGCAGTTATGAAGGATAATATAATTGGTATTCAATATCATCCTGAAAAAAGTGCTGAAGCAGGGATAAATATTTATCGAAATTGGGCAAATTATATAATAAATAAATCATATTAAAATGGCTAAGGAAATACTAGAAGCAAAGTACGGGTTACCGAATGAGGTTAAATTTTGTAAGAAATGCGTGATGAGTAATCAGAGGCCCGTTTCTGAAATTGAGTTCAAACATAATATTAATACAAAAAAGAAAACATTAAATTTTGACAAAGAGGGAATCTGTGATGCTTGTAGAAACGCCGATCAAAAAGAAAAAATTGACTGGGAAGAGCGTGAAAAACAATTACTACAATTACTAGATAAATATAGAAGTAAAGATGGTTCTTATGATTGTATGGTACCTGGAAGTGGAGGAAAAGATAGTGCAATGCAAGCACATATTTTGAAGTATAAATATGGAATGAATCCCTTAACTATTACCTGGCCTCCAATATTATACACTGACTACGGGTATAAAAATTGGAAGAGCTGGCTTAATAGCGGTTTTGATAATGTAACATTTACTCCTAATGGGAAAGTGATGAACCTTCTTACTAAGTTATCTATAGAAAACTTATATCATCCTTTTCAAACGTTTATGCTGGGTCAAAAAAATTTGGCACCAAAGCTGGCTTTGAAATATGGGATATCCTTAATTTTTTATGGAGAGAACGAAGCAGAATATGGAAATCCAATTGCTGACAATGCAACATCTTTAAGAGATAAATCATATTATACGATGAATAATATGAATGATATTTATTTAGGAGGGGTCTCAATTAAAGAGCTAAAAGAGAAATATTTATTAACCAATCAGGATGTAAGTTCATTCTTACCAGCTGATGCAAATGAGTTAGCTAAATCAGATATTCAAGTTCATTATCTTGGATATTATATTAAATGGATACCTCAAGAAGTTTACTATTACGCTGTAGAAAATACAAATTTCAAAGCAAGGCCATATAGAACACAAGGAACATATAGTAAATATAATAGTATTGATGATAAAATTGATGACTTACATTACTATACAACATATATTAAATTTGGGATAGGTAGGGCTACATATGATGCTTCACAAGAGGTTAGGAATAAACATCTTACTCGTGAAGAGGCTGTAGCCTTAGTTAAAAAGTTTGATGGAGAATTTCCGGATAGGTATTTTAATGAAGTATTGGATTATCTCGACATTGACCCGGAGTATTTCAAAAATGAATTAGCTGATCGTTTTCGATCGCCTCATCTTTGGGCAAAATCTGGAAATGGAGATTGGCAATTAAGGCACAATGTATGGAGAGGAGGTTTATATGATTAATTTGAGTAATAATTTTAAAATCATTCTAGACTCTAAGGTATCTAAAAATTATATTGTTACAATTGCCATTGGAGAGCAGTATTGTAAAGATTGGGAAAATCATGCGTTACCTAGCTGGAAGGTATATTGCGAAAAGTTTGATATAGGACTTATTGTTTTTACTAATGATTTAGTTTTAAAAGAAGATCCTAAATGGAAAAAAGCGACCTGGCAAAAACTTTTAATTGGAAAAACCTTAAAGAATTTTATTCCAGATATTGATAATATTTGTTATTTGGATACTGATATTTTGATTAGCCCTATTGCCCCAGATGTTTTTAATAACTTTGACAAGGAGAGTATTTCTTTAGTGTCACTTCGAAAAAATTTACCTTATAATTATAACGAGGTTTTAAAAAAAATTGCTTTTTTTAGAAACAATTATTACGATGAAAATTATCCTTTAGATTCTGCTTTATTTATATCTATTCCTGATTTATATAATTATCATGAACTTGATCCTGTGGAAGATGAGGCTTGCGCAGGTTTTTTTATTTTTAATGTAGATGAAAAATCTGAATTACTGTATAATTATTTTTTTGAAATAGATTCAAATATAAATTCAATTACGGGTGGTGGAGATCAGACACATTTTAATCACTTTGTTCAAAAAAATAGTAGAATTAATTGGATGGGTTATAAATATCAAGCAATTTGGGTTTTTGAAATGGCTTCAAAATTCCCATTTTTATATAAAACTAAAGGCTCAAATGATAATATAATTCAAGATTGTATAGATGCGTCTTTATTAGATAATTATTTTTTACATTTTGCAGGATCGTGGCATGAAAGTCAAATGTGGAAGAGCTTTAAATATAATAACTTTAATAACCTTGAAGTTCTTTATAATAATTTTTTGAAATACACAAAAATAAGAGTTTTAGGAAAACCTCTTGGAATTATAAAACCAAAATAAATAAATAATGAAATTTAGAACTAATCTTTTATATACATACAGGTCGGGATTCAAAAGCAAAGTATGTATTTGAAAAGTATAAATCACTTTACATTTTCAATACGCTTGATGTTGGCGCTGACGCACAATATTTAAAGAAACCAATAAATGAAATAGGGGGTAATTATATTGGTATTGGATTTGGGAAAGAAATAGATATTGAATTTGACCTTGATGGGAATAGATTGCCATTTGACGATATTAGTTTTAAAACAGTACAATGTTTAGATGTACTTGAACAAATAAATGATTTCCATTTTACCTTTTCAGAATTGATTAGATGTAGTGGTGATAAATTAATTATTTCTCTTCCTAATTGTTGGTCTTTATTTTTTTAAAATGGTAAAAGATGAAAAAAACCTTCCCACCGCAAGGTTAATAGGGGAGGCATTACTTGGTGCAAAGTCCTCCGGAGAAACGGCCCGCATTATTAAAATGCATGAACTTATTTAAATATAAATTAGAACATTTCCCTTGGGAACCTCATATTAGTTGGATTACAATAGAATAATTATTGCATCAAACATCTTGTTAAAGAAAAGAAAAAAAGTATTGAAATTTAAATCAAAACTTAAAGGGTTTTCTTTATTAAAAGATCAAAATAAACTAGGTTTATGGAGGGATTTAAAGGAGCAGTTTTTGATTAAATCTCCAATAAAAATTAAATCATGCTTCTCTAAATTTATTTTTGGTTCGTCCTTTGATCACGCAGAAATAATCATTCATCAATATTGTGTTGATGTATTTTTACCAAATTGGCTTGGCGGAGAAATTTTAGCGAATGTATTTAATGCCTCTGATTCAAAAATCACAAAACCTTTACCTTTATCTTGGATTAAAATTTTAGAGAAGGAAAATTTTATTTTGAATAAACTTAGAATTCGTATAAATTTTATTCTATTTATTATTAGGAAATTTGCACAAAACATAAGGTTAATATTTTCTTTAATCTACAGCTCTATTAAGTTAAAGGAAGAAGGAAGAATTTTTCAAAAAAATAGTGTATATTTTTTGGGGTTAAATCCTAAAAATTTCCCCCCAAATTTAAATTCTGAATATAATTTTGATTTAATCAGCTGGTATTTGGGATCGACTATTTTTAAAAGTGAAACGCAAACTATTTATCATAACGTAATCGAGAAAGAGGATATATTTTACAAAAATATTGAAATTAAATATCACCAATTACCTTTCACGTATGTTGATGGTAAATCTTCAAATTTTAAATTTATTTTTTGGTCAATACTAGCAATTATTTTAGCTGGGATTGAATTATTAATTGGGAAATGGCATCATGCATTAATATTGGGGGAGGCAGCAGAAAATAAAATAGTGGAATTGAAAAATTTAGAGGAGCTTTCCAAAG
>CAIZMB010000156.1 GCA_903933935.1 uncultured Cytophagaceae bacterium | reverse complement strand
TCTTGATGCGTTTAAAACTGGTTTTGTAGTGATAGATGAAGCATATATTGATTTTTCTAACGAACCTAGTTTCATACAAGAGTTGCATAAATTTCCCCAACTTATTGTATTACAAACGTTGTCAAAAGCATATGGTTTAGCTTCATTGCGCTTAGGAATGGCATTTGCTAATCCAACAATCATTAACCTTTTCAATAAAATAAAACCTCCCTATAACATCGGTGGAGCAACACAAAGATTAGTCCAAAAAGCGCTAGTAAACAAAGATTTTGTATTAGAATCGATAAAACTATTAAAAATTAATAAGGAGAAATTAATTAATGATTTAAAACATATTAATGGTGTCTCGACTATATTTCATTCTGATGCTAATTTTATTTTAGTTAAATTTATTCGTGCTCAAGAATTATTTGATTATTTAATTTCGCAGAAAATAATCGCTCGAAATAGATCAAATGTGGAATTGTGCAATGATTCTATAAGAATCACTATTGGATTAGAAAGTGAAAACAAAGAATTAATACAAAAAATAAAGATTTTTTATACCGAAGACAATGTGTAAAAAAGTATTCTTATTTCTTTTTTTGTTGATTTTGAGCCATCAAAATTATGGTCAGTTGCAAGATTGGGCTGCAGGTTTTAGGGTTGGTGAACCTGGTGGATTTATGGCGAGGAAATATTCTGAAAATGGAATTAATGCTGTAGAAGTCAATATAGGCACCTATGGAGGTTTATGGGGAACCGATCGAAATTATAAAGATGGAGAGTTTCGCAACATAGGTTATTCAATTAATATGCTCTATTTATGGCATTATCCAACGCTCGTTAATGCTGATTTACATACCTATTACGGTTTTGGACCTCAAATAAATTCAAGAGATTTATATGAGAAGAATTCAACTAAATCCACTCGAAATCAAGGAATGGGTGCTGCTGCCATCGGTGGCTTAGAGTATTTTCCTATAGATGCCCCTAGCCTTTCCTTTTTTGGTGAAATTGGTTTTTATAATGAATTATTACCCAATCCATTTTTTTGGCACTTACAGGGAGGCATTGGCGTACGAGTAAATTTCTAATGAATATAGGAAATCAAAAAGATAAGTGGCAATTTTACAGCATGGGGATGTAGCTCAGTTGGCTAGAGCGCTTGCATGGCATGCAAGAGGTCGTCGGTTCGAGCCCGATCTTCTCCACAAAAAAAGGACTCAAATTGAGTCCTTTTTTTTATAATCGATCTTTAAAGGAATCGAATCCAAAATGCTTTAATCGTTTGTAATGATCTTTGACATCAATCATACCAATGTCCGGAAGATTAACCCCATTAAATGTCGTTGTTTTTACCATGGTATAGTGAATCATATCTTCAAATATGACTTCATCCCCAATTTTTAATCGCGAATCAAAAGAATAGTCACCATAAAAATCACCAGCTAAACAAGTCATTCCTCCAAACCTATAGGTAGGTTTTCCTCGTATTGGTTCCATCGAAGCATGTCTAATTCGAGGTTTATAGGGCATTTCGAGTGTATCTGGCATATGTGCTGCAAATGAAACATCTAAAATAGCCACATCAATTCCAGCTGAATGAACGATATCAAGAACCGTAGATTTTAAAAAACCTGTTTGCCAACCAACCGCTGAACCAGGCTCCAAAATAATCGTAAGATGTGGGTATTTAGATTTAAAGGACTTCAATAAATTAATCAAATGATCGACATCATAGCCCTCTTTGGTAATTAAATGCCCTCCACCTAAATTTAACCACTTAATTTGGTGCAATAAATCACCAAATTTATCTTCAATTACCTTCAATGTTCGTTCTAATACAAAAGAATCATTTTCGCAAAGTGTATGAGAATGTAAACCTTCAATTCCCTCTGGCAATAAATTGCCTAAATCTGATCTTCTTATACCTAACCTAGATCCAGCAATGCAAGGGTTATACATCTCTGTTTCCACCTCAGCATATTCAGGATTAATGCGAATACCACAAGAAATTCCATTCTTAACAGCCTGATCTGCAAATTGATTTACTTGATTCAAAGAATTGAAAGTCATATGACTTGCATAATTCATAAACTCATTAAATTCTATAGGAAGATATGCAGGCGTATACGCATGACATTTAATCCCCATTTCTTCAAATGCTAATTTCGCTTCATTTAAAGAACTAGCCGTTGCACCAGATAAATACTTCTTGATCGTCCCAAAAACATGGTAAAAAGAAAAACCTTTTAGGGCACAAATAATCTCCACTCCCGCTTCTTTTTGAACCCGTTCCAGTAATCTTAAATTATTTAACAATAATTTTTCTTCTAATACGTATGCTGGTGAGGTAATTTCAGGATATTGAATGCTCATATTAATAAGTATGTGGTAATTCACCATTCACTTCCTCGTGCCAAGGAAGCCC
>CAIZMB010000155.1 GCA_903933935.1 uncultured Cytophagaceae bacterium | reverse complement strand
TGTTCGTAATCCATACCATCGGTATAAATTATTCCTTTTTCTTTTGCCCTATCGCCACTACCAATTTTTTTAAGATATAAGACAAACGCAAGTTGTAAAGTGTAATCATAAACCCTTGTTAAATTTCCACTTCTACTTGAATCTTTTAGTGGTTTCAAGGTTTCTACTCCGTTTACATTGGAAACATATACACTTTCGGATTGAACTAAAAAATCTCCAGCCATAAAAGACTGAATCTTAAACATATCAATATCCGTAGATAAATCGGCAGTTGGATTAAGTACTAATCTATTTTTAACATCGGCATTATTTAATGTTAATCTTCTATTCCATACAAGGTTATAGACTTCATTAATTTTTTCTAAATGTATGTCGTATATTTTTTCGCCAAATTTTTCAATGTAGAAATCTTTATTTTCTTCTAATTTTTGTTTCTTTTTGTAAATGTTACCACTTTGCCAAAGAAAAATTGGATTATATCTTCGTGATATTTCTTTTTCACTACTATCGTAAAACAAAACACCCTTATTCATTAATTCCTTTTCAACCTTATCATTAAAGCCTAAATCGTACTTTAAGAAACCACCTTGTAAAGTACCATTTGAAATTTTTTGTAAATAATAAACGTATGCACTCTTTACATCATCGCTTATTCCTACGTTATATTGCTCATCTACTTCATCAAAAGAAAAAAGTTCGTATTCTTTATTTTCTTCAATAAGTTTTTTTGATTGAGCAAATGTTTTCTTTGACTTTTTTAAGTTCTCTTTATTTTTTTGTACTTGTACTGGCATTAGATTATCAGCCGTAGCATCGGCAACCATTATACTCGTTATATTTTCTATTTCAGTATGCGAATCTACTGATGGTAAATCCAAAGCCTCTAACTTATCTATATCGCCAATAACACGAATAGTTTTACCAAACCTTGAGGTAATTTCTTTTTCAGTACCTAATACTTTTGTAGGATTTTCTTTGAAAAATGATTCCCAATTTGTATTTGTATTTTCTACTTCTTCTAAAATTTCAACGTCAGTTTCAGTAATTTCAACGTCAGTTTCAGTAATTTCATCGGTATTTTCAGTAGGAATTTGTACTTCGTCGGTAACTTCTTCGATACTCTCATCAATTTCATTAACATTATTTTCAATATCAGTCATAGTTTTAGACATCATTTCATTTTCATCGTTATCCTTAAAATTTTCCATTATATTTATTTTTTACAATATAGTTAATCATTTATCATATTAGGATTCAAACCCCTTTCCATTTCCATTAAGGCATCTCCTATACCAAAATCAGTATAGTTAGATAAACAATTAATAACAAATTGATGAATCTTATCTCTACCCTCTTTTGTGTCCTTTAATTGACAAATATAAGGTGTTGCTTTACCCTTACATATTTCGTCAAGGTATAAATTGGTGTATATTTTAATTTCATTAAACATAATTTCAATTTCTTGCCTTTGTTTAGCAAAATCTTCTACCATAAAACTATTTGTATTTTCGATTTTTTCCATTTTTTCTATTTTTATTTTTTTCGTAAAACAATAATATCGGAATCAACATCAGTAAATTCAAATACTCCACTACCTATTCTAATAGCATCTACTAAATCTGCTTTCTTTTTAATTTCAGTTTTTGTATAGTTATCTTTACTTTCAAGCCAATTATCTTGACCAACACCTTTTACACTTCCTAAAATATAAACTAATAAGCCACCACTTTTTAATAAATCTAATGACCTAAAAATAAAATAATCAATCCAATTTGTTGCTTTTGTATATTTTTTTTCTCCTAAACCAGCATAATAACCACTATATTCGGCATAAGGGGGGTTTCCTATAACTAAATCATAAATAGGTGTAACATTACCTTTTACTGACGTATTTCCATTAAAAAATAGTGTTTCAAAACTTTTATGTAAAAATGTAAACCTTTCATCAGTACCATAAAGAATAGTGCATATCGCTATTGCATATTTTGAAATATCGTAACAATCCATACTACCAACTTGTAAAGGACAACTATTTACAAAAGCACCAACGCCAACCGAATTTTCTAAAACCCTATCAAATTTTGATACTGACTTATGTTTATATGCTAATTTCCACATTATATCAGCAACATTTTTAGGTGTATAGTATTCCCACATAATACCTTTGCCCTTAGCACCATATTTTTGTAAGCCACCTATACCACTATATCTTTGTAGAAAACTTTTTTCGATAGTAGTATAGTTATTACTATCCATTCCTTTTTCATCAATCATTGATTCAATAAATTGAGTAACCTTATATTGATTTTTGAAAGCATTTTTTTCTATTAGAATTTCAAAATCAGTAAGCCTTGTTAATTTTGCATCTTTATTAAAGTATTCAATTTCTCCATCAACAAGTTCGGGGTATTTTTTATCAAAAATTTCATTTAGCGTTTCAAAAGACCAGTATAAATCTATTTGAATGTTACTATTAGCAAGTTCATTCATATTAATATAACCAAATTCAGCATTTTGGGTATCTCCATTTAATATAACATAACCAAATCCCTCGTTATTTTCTTTGTCTAATTCCGTAATATACCAATCGCTACCACCACTAAAATAATGTAAATAAACAATAGCATTTTTACCTTTTTCATCTTGAAAATATAATGTAGGTATTTCTCTATAACCCTCAATTAAGTTTTCGTAATGTTCAAAAATATCATCACTATCCCCTCTTTTCCAACTTTCTTTAGTTTCTTTAATTGAAAGCAACATATTTTTAGGAACAATTTTTTCTAATGAATCGTTTTCAGCATCAGTAATTGCACCACCCTTAACAAACTTCTTTTTAGTATTCGTTTTATCTTTGTATAGTGCTAACTCAAAATCTTTTTTTGCATCTTTTAGATTAATTGACTTTGAAACAATTTCATCTTCATAAATAACATAAAAATAATTTTGTAATTTAACCAAAAACATTTTACCACCATTTTTAGTATCTGCCTCATCAAGCGTTAATGTTTTTCTATGCGACATACATTTTGGACAATCGCAATTAGAATTTACTCCACCACCACGCTTGAATGTACCCGAATCAGCCATTGATTTGTAGCCATCTTTATTGACAATCATACTATCAAGTAAGGTTATTCCAAAAAGTTTTAAGGCATTTTTAAGTTGTTTTGATATTTCTAAATCTGCTGGACTTGGCTCTAAATTTCCCGATGGGTGATTATGCGACATTATTACACCTTTCGCAAGTGTTTTTACGGCTATTGCACAAATAACCTCAATATCGGCAGTAGTAGAATCTATACCACCCTTTGAGTGTTGATATATTGATATAGGCTTATTTTGTTTGTCTAAATAAATAACATTACATTCCTCAACTACGTCAATGTTTTCTAAATTCCAAAAGTCTTTTAATAAATTATACGAATCTTGCGATGATTTTATTTGTCTATTATGAAAAACAAAAGTTCTACCCGTTTTTACAATAGAAACTTCGTCTATTTCAGTACTAAAAGTATTTGAAATATCCATTAATACTTTCGGCTCAATTAACGATAAATCTTGGTAAACAACACCACCTTTTTTTAATTGGTCTGCATATTCAAATCTTTCTTCGTGTGTATTAAATAAATCTACTTGACTTCTATCAATTTCTTTATCTACAAATTCATTTATTGGAACAT
>CAIZMB010000154.1 GCA_903933935.1 uncultured Cytophagaceae bacterium | reverse complement strand
ATAGAAAATGGGTATTCACTGAATGCTATAAACGTTAACCCTAGTTTACCTTCTGTAAACGAACCATCGGAGGCGGATATTGTATTAGAATATTTGAAATCAAATAATGAGCAAAAAATTCTTCTCCAAAAAATCCTCAATAAATAATCATTTGTTTTGACAGAACTGCAGTATAAAACCGTATGTAAATTATGTGATGAAGTATTAAATATGGATCATTTAGGTACTGCATTGGTAGCCATACCATGGCTTCATGTAATACGTGAGCATCCTATTTTCTTAAATGGTTATGAAGGAATTTATAATGATAGAAGGGGGCCTAATTTTTATGTTTTTTTTAAAAATATTGTAGTCAAATTTCTGTTAAATTTTAGATTCATTATTGAAAGTTCTTTAAGGTTTTACAAAAAACGTACTTTAGATAATACAGGAAGTCTAAATTCTGATTTTTTATTTATTTCACATTTGATAAATGATTCACAAGTAGGAGAAAATAATGATTTTTATTTTTCTAATTTGCCACAGGATCTATATTCAAGTGGCCTTACAAGTCAAATTGCATTGATAAACCATACTCAATATAATAGTTGTGAAATAAACAAGAATTGGGGAGAGAATCAAATACCTAGATTTATTTTTCATAATTATATAGGCTTTTTTATAGAAATGAAATTACTATTAATTTCTCTTTTGCTTTCCATTAGACTTTATTTTACAATAAATTCAAAAAGGAGTATACTTGGGAATAAAATTTTATTTTTTGCCTCTTTAAAAGCCTTTGATTGCATTCCAAACTTACGTCTTGGTTACCAAGTAGAACAATTAGTAATTAAGATAAAGCCTAAGTTTATATTAACTACATACGAAGGACATGCTTTAGAAAGAATTTTGTTTGCAAAGGCTCGTAAAATTAATCAGGAGATTATGTGTATAGGTTATCAACATGCTTTGGTATTTAAGCTACAGCATGCTATTAGAAGAAATTTAGCTTCAATTTATAATCCTGATATAATTTTTACTTCTGGGGAAATCGGCAAAAATCAATTGGAAATTTCAAGAACATTAAATGGGGTAAAAATTGATATTTTAGGTTCAAATAGAGGCTCAAATAAGACTCATGAAATTAAGCCTGAGAGTGTAATAGGTGGTAAGAGGACCTGCTTAGTTATACCGGAAGCTTTGCATAATGAGTGCGATTTATTATTTAATCTTTCTTTAGAATATGCCCTTAAAAATAAAAATATAAATTTTATTTGGAGACTACATCCTTTAATGAGTTTCGAATCGTTATTAAAAGCAAATCCACGTTTCAATGATCTACCTTCAAATATTATATTATCTGGGCAGTCATTAGAAGATGATATTTCTACTTCAGAATTTGTGTTGTACCGAGGATCAACAGCAGTTGTTAAAGCTGTTTTAAGTGGTTTGATTCCAATATACTTTAGTCAAGAAAATGAAATGACAATAGATCCCTTATATGAACAGGATGAAGGGAAACATGTTATAACTAACGTTTTTGGGTTGAACTTAGTTTTTGGAATGGATCTTAAAATT
>CAIZMB010000153.1 GCA_903933935.1 uncultured Cytophagaceae bacterium | reverse complement strand
GAGCAGAGGTGGCGGAATTTCCTGAAAGATTTAGTCCTAATGTTGTTTTAAGACCCTTATACCAAGAAATAATTCTACCAAATTTGGCCTATATTGGAGGTCCTGCAGAAGTAGGATATTGGCTCCAATTAAAAGGGATTTTTGAATTACACCGAGTGCCATACCCAATTCTTTTGCCTCGTAATTTTGCCATTATTATTGATGAAAAAAACCAACAAAAAATAAAAAAATTAGGTATTGGACTAACGGATTTATTTTTAGAAGATTTTGAATTACGTAGAAAATTTGTGGCAAGTCAAAGTGCACATGTATTGGACTGTCAATCTGAATTAAACTTGTTAAGTCCGATTTTTAACGAATTAGCGAGCCGAGTGAAATCAATAGATTCGACTTTAGAGGCTAGCGCAAAAGCTGAGTTTAAGCGCGTAGAAAACGGCCTTGAGCGGCTAGGAAAAAAGTTGAAAAGGGCGGAAGAGAGAAATCATGAAACCTCGATTCGCCAATTAAGCCAATTAAAAACTGCGCTATTTCCGGAAGGTGAATGGCAGGAAAGGCATGAGAATTTTTTAAATTATTATATGGAGCATCCCGCTTTCATTCAACAATTACTAGACACATTTGATCCCCTTCTTTTTGAGATGTATGCGATCAATTTGGATTAAATATGCCAGAAAAATTAGATGTCATTTCGTTTTTGGCTGAAGCCAATCAATATCCGCTCATCGATGTTCGGTCTCCGGCTGAATTTGAACGGGCGCATATTCCTGGAGCGATATCATTTCCCATTTTTACGAATGAGGAACGTGCACTAGTGGGAACCACCTACAAGCAACAAGGCAAAGACCAAGCAGTAGAATTAGGTTTGGAAATCGTGGGACCGCAGTTGGCCCATTGGGTAAAAAAGGCAAAAAAAATAGCCAAAGAAGGGGTTCTCTTGGTCCATTGTTGGCGTGGCGGCATGCGCTCTGGCAGCATGGCCTGGCTTTTTGAAACCGCCGGATTAGAAGTAAAGGTGTTAGTTGGCGGCTATAAGGCCTATCGAAAATTCGTTTTAGCTGAATTAGAAAAGAAGATCCCATTAATCGTTTTAGGAGGAAAGACCGGCAGCGGAAAAACAGAAATCCTAATTGAGATGAAAAGAAGAGGAATTCAAGTCATTGATTTGGAAGGAATTGCACATCATCGAGGTTCAGCCTTCGGGCATTTAGGTTTAGAGGAGCAACCCAGTAGTGAACATTTTGAAAATCTGTTGTCTCATGAATTGCGACAAATGGATTTTAAAAAGCCGATTTGGGTGGAAGATGAAAGTAGGCATATAGGCAAGGTGTTTATGACGGAATCATTTTATGTACGTTTACGGGAGTCCCCTTGTTTATTTTTGGATATCGATGCAAAACACCGACTTCCCCATTTGGTCCGAGTGTACGCACAATATCCTAAGGCTGATTTATTAAGGGCTTTGGAAAAGATAAAGAAACGTTTGGGAGGACAACATTTTCAAAAGGCTGTAGAATGCTTAGAAAAAAATGATTTTAGTGAAGTGGCGGCTATTACGCTAAACTACTACGATAAGGCGTATCTACATGGATTATTGCAACGTAATGAGGCACAGATTAACAGGCTAGAAATCCAAACATTAGACACAAATTTGCAAGTAAATTCGGTTTTAGCGCATGATCTAGTTAATTTCAATTTTAATACATAATTCTATGCTGCCTGAATCTTTTATAACAAACATCTTAGAAAAGCACATGCATACGCGTGCATTTCCGGCCACATCAGAAATCAAGAAGCTGTTTACCAAAATTGTCTTAACGCTATTTCCTGAGCAGTCCAAAATTCATTTCAAAACAAATGCGGAGTTAAAGGCTGTGTTTGAAAGTTTAGAAACTGGATTAGAAAGTATTTTACATTCAATGAAAGGGGAGTTAAAAGATTCTCCGGAAAAATTGGCCCAAGAATACTTTGGTAAAATTCCAGAAATCCACGCATTGTTATTGACCGACGTCGAGGCTATGGTACAAGGTGACCCAGCTGCTACCACAGATTACGAAGTAATTAGAACCTATCCAGGTTTTTACGCTATGGCTTTTTATAGGTTGGCCCACGGATTACACCAACTATCTATCCCGTTGATCCCTAGAATTTTAACCGAATATGCGCATTCAAAAACCGGGATCGATATTCATCCGGGGGCAAAAATAGGTCGCTATTTTTTCATGGATCATGGGACAGGGATTGTAATCGGTGAAACGTGTACAATCGGTGAGCGAGTTAAAATTTATCAAGGGGTAACATTAGGCGCGCTTTCCGTCGACAAGAAAATGGCAGCGACTAAAAGACATCCAACCATCGAGGACGGAGTAGTTATCTATTCAGGCGCCACTATTTTGGGAGGAGAAACTATCGTAGGAAAAGAATCCATTATCGGTGGAAATGTTTGGCTAACCCATAGTGTTCCAGCGCAAACTAAAATTTATCACCAATCCACCTCAAAATTAATCAAAGGTTAAAATGAGCAACTTGTTAGATTTGGTTGGAAATACCCCATTAGTGGCCCTTACGCATTTACATGATAATCCCAAAGTTAAAATTTTTGGGAAATTAGAAGGTGATAATCCTGGAGGTTCTGTGAAAGATCGTGCGGCAAAAAGTATGATTCAAGGGGCATTAGAGCGAGGAGAAATAAAGGCGGGAACTAAATTAATTGAAGCAACTTCAGGAAACACAGGAATCGCATTAGCCATGATTGCCCGTTTATATGGAATCGAAATTGAATTGGCTATGCCATCCAATTCGACCAAAGAACGCGTTTTAACCATGGAGGCTTTTGGTGCCAAAGTAACCTTAACCGAAACCATCGAATCAGCGCGAGATTATGCGATAGAAAAATCGAAATCAGGCGAATTTATTTTGCTGAATCAATTCGAAAATCCTGATAATTATTTAGCTCATTATAGAACCACAGGTCCAGAAATTTATCGAGATACCCAGGGAAAAATTACTCATTTTGTTAGCTCCATGGGAACTACGGGAACGATTATGGGCACTTCCATGTATTTAAAAGAACAAAACCCTGATATTCAAATCGTGGGTTGCCAACCCACTGAAGGTTCTAAAATACCCGGAATAAGACGCTGGCCCATCGAATACCGACCAAAAATTTATGACCCTTCACGAGTAGACCGAATTTTGGATGTTTCCGAGCAGGATGCCATCGAAATGACTCGAAAACTAGCGAAAGTAGAGGGTGTTTTTGGTGGAATGAGTAGTGGCGGAGGTGTTTCAGCCAGCATTCGACTAGCCAATGAATTAGAAGAAGGTCTAATTGTTTGTATAATCTGTGATCGTGGAGATCGCTATTTATCGAGTGGATTATTTGGCGATTAACACGCCTAATATTTTATAGCTAGTAGGTTCTGCTAAAAAAAACTGCTGCATTCCTTCAATATAATACGTTTGAATCCGTCCCTCAGAAAAATTCATAAAGAGCTTTTTCCTAGTTTCAAATAAAAAGTTTTTTTGAGAAATCTCAATTTCTACCTTGGCGGGGCGCTCATCAGCATCTAAATGAATGATCATCTTTTTGACTGGTAAACTTTCGTCTTTTTTCAAGGAATACCAATAAAATCCAGGCTCCGAAAGGTTATCGTAACTCTTTTCATACGCTGGCTTATTAAGATCTGCTTCTAGATATAGCGCAAATTCCTTTTCCCAATCTACATTTGAGACAATTTTTACTTCCTTTTTCCCGTCAAGGACAACCGTCTTATGAACCCTTTGATTTGATTTTGTATACCCATGAATTTGCTGCTTTAAGAAAGCCGACCATGCAAAATAATTGTTTTTTTGTACTGATTTCTCTGCACTGCCACAACCTAGAAGCAATCCAAAAACGAAAATAATACTCGCTAAATTTTTCAGATAAATGATCATCATTCAAAGGTACGCATATTAAACAAACGAATAAAAAATCCTTGGAGATTAAGTCCAAGGATTTCTATAGTCAACCGCCAATCATTTCTTCAATAGGTATACTCAAGACTCGAGTTAAAGAAAAAATCTTTTGAACGTTTGGGTAATGTTTACCAGACTCCCAGTAATTGTAAGCGCTTTGGCTTACCCCGACGGCCTGAGCAACTTCGCGTTGGGTCAATCGCTTATTGCGACGAGATTTAATTAAAAGTACTGAGAAATTTAATTTTGTTTTCATAGTGGTAGGCGTTTAAGGTTAATAATCTATTTCTATTTCAAATATGTTTATCAAATTACCAATCAAACTAAACAATATTTCTAAAATTAATAACTATACTGATTTCAAAAGCGCTTTTAAAGAATTTTACTAGACTTATAGTTTATAAATGTCTTTTAGTGACATATAAAAAATAACAAAAAAAAGGAGTAGAATAAATTCCACTCCTTTCGTTTTCAAAAACCACTTTTACTTAATGGAATATTTATACTTATATCTTTCAAACAATTGGCTATGCTTATTATCTAAGTTGACAGCTCTTCCTTGAATAAAAGCATGTGTTACCGTACTTGACTTCATATCTAAAATATCGCCATTGCAAATAACAAGGTTGGCATCCTTCCCATTTTCAAGACTTCCTGTACGCGAATCAATGCCCAATATTTTGGCAGCGTTCAACGTAATCGCTTGCAAAGCCTCCTCTTTTGTTAAGCCATAGGCCACCATGGTACCTGCCTGGAAAACCAAGTTACGTTGTTGGCTATGCCCATCAGAACCATCCTGACAAATAGTAAAGAGCACACCCGCTTTTTGAAGCATCGCCCCTGTTTTATAAGGCTGATCTACGGCATCATCATCCGTTGCCGGCAAACTATGTGGCTCAGCTAAAATAACAGCGACCTTATTCTCTTTCAAAATATCACCAATCATCCAAGCATCCGTTCCTCCCACAATAACTAATTTAAAATTAAATTCAGCGGCTAAATGTATAGCGGCCAACATCTCCTTCACTAGGTCACAGTTGACATACAAGGATTTAGACCGATCAAACAATCCCTTACAAGCCTCATATTTTAAATTGGTAGCAGCATGCGTTTTTTCATTTAAATAGGCCTGTGCTTCTTTGAAAAAATTTCTTGCCATATCAATGCGCTCTAATCCTAATTTAACTTGGTCCACATCCGCATCTCTACGCCTATAACTCATAAATGAAGGTCGATTAATTAAAGCGGGCATGGTCAAATGAACTCCGTTATCTAAGGCATAGGCCGCATCTTCCCAATTCCAAGCGTCCAATTGGACTACCGTGGAAGTTCCTGGGATTAATCCGCCACTTGGGACAATTTGAGCTAATAAAATTCCATTAGAACGCAATGTGTTGATGACTTTACTGTCGGTATTATAGGCTACAATGGAACGGATGTTGGGATGAATATCACCTAATTCTACATTGTCGACCGTCGATTTTGTCGAACTTACTTCCACCAAACCCAAATTTGTGTTGGGCGCAATAATGCCCGGATAAATATGCTTTCCTGTAGCATCAATGTGCTCAACATCTCCCGTTAGAGCAGGCGCATTCATGTCAATTTTCAATTTTCCTTTTTCAATAATAATATTGCCCGTTGAAACCTGGCCATTTCCTATATGTAAAGTTCCACCGGTAATCACGATCTTTTTAGATTGTGCAGGCGATGGGTGCATGGTTTCTTGGGAAAACAATGGAAATGAAACCAAGCAAATTGCGATATATAATATATTTTTCATGTGATGTGTCAATGTTAGTTTTCTGTTAAAATCATGCGTTGAGAAATGCGATCCCAAAGACTCTTGCCATGCCCGTGATCATCTTCGCACATATTTTCCTCTCTGAATGATGGAGTCATAGGCCGAGTACCAGCACCTCCTTTTTTAGCCAAGATCATTTTTTGAATTAATCTTTGCTTTTCCTTCTTTAGGTCAATTTGCAATTTTGCATCTACTTCGCGATCAAAAACAACCGCACCATCTACAATCGTCTTTTCAGATTTTGCGTAAATACTCAATGGATGATCAGACCAAATAACTAGATCCGCATCTTTTCCTTCTTTAAGACTACCCACGCGATCAGCCACATGGAGCATTTTGGCCGGGTTCAAAGTAACCATTTTGAGGGCATCTTCCTCTGACATTCCAGCATATTTAATGGATTTAGCCGCTTCATGATTTAAATGACGCGCCATTTCAGCATCATCTGAATTGATGGCCACATTGACTCCATTTTTTTGCATCAAAAAGGCGTTTTGAGGAATCGCGTCAACCACCTCCATTTTATAATTCCACCAGTCTGAGAAAGTGGACGCACTAGCCCCATGCTCTTTCATTTTATCCGCCACTTTATAGCCTTCTAAAATATGGGTAAATGTGTTCACCGTGAAACCGAATTTGTCTGCCACTTTCATCATGGCATTTATTTCACTTTGCACATATGAATGGCAAGTGATGAATCTTTTATGATTTAGAATTTCAACTAAAGCCTCTAATTCCAAATCGATTCTTTTTCCTGGACCCTGTTTTTCATAATCGCGTGCACGTGTGAAAGCATCGGTTAAAACCTGCTCCACCCCCATTCTAGTATCTGGAAACCTAGGATTTGAAGGATTATAAGAGCGTTTCACATTTTCTCCCAATGCAAACTTGATGAATGGGTCCCAATTAGCAAACTTCAAGCCTTCGGCCGTTTGGCCCCAACGAAATTTCAATAATTGTGTTTGTCCACCGACCGTATTACAACTCCCATGCAGAATATGGCTTGTGGTCACCCCGCCACTCAGTTGGCGATACATATCCACATCCTCCGGATCTATTACATCGGTAATTCGAACTTCCGCTGTAACGGATTGGGAACATTCATTAATTCCTCCCGATGCAGCCACATGGGAATGTTCGTCAATGATCCCCGCCGTGACATGTTTGCCGGCTCCATTCACCACACGGGCTGTCGGGTCTTTCAGCCCTTTTCCAATCGCGGCAATTTTACCGTTCTTAATCAGCACATCAGTATCTTTTAAAATCCCTGATTTTTCATTGGTCCAAACGGTTGTATTTTTAATCAAAATTGTTTCAGATTTAGGAATCGTTTTTTGTCCATATCCATTAAATGGAAATACGACTGAACCTACTTCTTCTGATTTTACAGGACGCTTTTTATTGCTCACGGTGTCAGCATTTGCTTCACGAGTGGCTTGCCAAGAAACCCATTCTCCATTCCCCAAAGTCCCCGTTCCTAACATTGAATTTCCTAAAAAGTCACCCGATAGGCGCGTCTTTTTCCCTTGATCTGCTTTGGCCGTATAAATCAAATTGACCAATTGGTCTTTTTGACTAAATTCTACGGCCAAGGTATCTTTCCCTATTAATTGAGCTTTATAAATCCCTGTTTCCCCAGTTACGGATAATTGCGCAGTTTGATTTCCTAGTGTAAACTTATACTTACCAGCCAATTCCATTTTGGAATCCGTTGAAATCCCATAAGCTGATCCTTGAATCCAGTTTTCAACCAATACCGTTTTATCTGCAAAAATTGGGCCGGTCGTAATGAGGAAATTAGCCCATTTACCAGCTTCCAAACTACCGACCGCACTTGAAACGCCTAGTAATGAAGCGGGGGTTGTTGTTAATGCTTCTAACGCTTTTTCTTCAGAGAGTCCATTTTGTATCGCTTTTTTTAAGTTGGGCATGAACTGACTTATATCCTTTAATCCACTCGCCGTCAATGCAAATGGAATCCCAGCCTTTTCAAAAGCTGCTGGGTTTGTTGGCGCCAACTCCCAATGTTTTAAATCTGATACATTGACAAACCGAGCATCATTTGGGTCTTCCACATCCATCGCTTGCGGAAAGTTGATAGGTAAAATGAAGGAGGATTTAATGGCTTTGATCTCATCAATGCGTTGGTATTCATTTCCTCCCGCTTTAAAGATGTATTGAATCCCAAATTCACTGGCGATTTTATTGGCCCTAAAAACAGACCACTTATCTGAAACTTCAAATATTTGCGGAAGATTCGCATTTTCATTGAATGCCTGAAGGGTGAGGTTTAATCCCTCTTGGCTTGGTTTGGTTTTATACCAAGAAGCATCTAAAAAATGCTGACGTAAAAGAGCGATGCTACCCATTAAAGAATTTGGATAATCTTGCGTCGAGGAGCCTTTGTCGAAAGAAAAGTGGGCGGACGCTTTTTCCTTTAAGATGACCATATTTTCTTTTTCTTTCGCTAGGGTAGTTAACAAACCAACCCCTCTGGAAATGCCGTCCAATTGGTGACTAAGCAATGAGCCAAATCCTAATTTTCTATATTCCTTAGCCCTAGCATCATTCACGGCAAAGTTTTTAACGTGCAAAACTTCTGTTTTTAAGGCTTGATTCCATGAATAAGGCCCCTTAGTATTAGAAAGCATTTGGGCCGGTGAGCGATAAGTAGTCATGGAAGGCTGCACTTGGCTCATCCCATAATCACTATATATATCGATAAAGGAAGGATAAATCGATTTCCCCTTGCAGTCGATGATAATAGCCTCTTTTGGAACAGGTAAATTAGTTCCTACCGCTTCAATTTTCCCTTGTTTGATAATTAGAGTCGCTGAGTTGATGATGGTTTTGGCGTCTTTATAAATTTTCGCGTTTATAAAAGCGTAGTATCCAGACCGCGGGGTGGCTACATCGTTAGCGGGATACGTTGTTTGGGCAAATAGCGGACTAACAAATAGCCATAGGATAAGCGATAATCCGCCGAAGAATTTTAATTTCATTTTGTGTTTGTTGATAGTTTAAAGGTAAAATTTTATTTAAGTAAATGTATGTCTGCTTTGCCATAATAGTTAGCGATGCATTTACACCAAAGATGCTTAGGGTCAGTGGATAATTCTTCCATAAAAAATAGGGTATTTTTATTTTCGATGGGAGGAATGGTCACCTGTTGATTACTTGATTTTAGGATCATATCAAACCTGTGTGCGTTTTCATTGGCGTATTTTTTAGCTTTTTCGAAACGCCATTCATCATAAAATTGTTTTGAATTTTGATTAAATAATAGGAGCGTTATAAATACAACTAGCAATAAAATTTGAGAAATAGCCAGGTTTGATGGATTTAGGTACCCTACCTTATATTTAATCCAAACAATAAGATATCCAAACCCAAAAATCAAATACATCAAGATTAAACTCTGAATTCGATCAGGAATAAAGTCTTCGCCTAGCGCTAAAGCCATGGGAACAAATGCTAAAAAATAGCTCGTGAGGAATAAGAGTAAAAGACCTATAATTTCCTTAAATGATAGAAGATATTGTTTTTTTGGCTTATCAATAGTAAAAAACAAAAGCAAGTTGAACACCCAAATCAGCGGTGATTTAACATAAATTTTAATCAACATACCAAAATTCAACATCGATTCAGTAAGGCCTTTGATGTAGTCAATGTGTTTAGGTGCGCGAACTTTATTTCCGGGAGAAAGTAAGACCAATCCTATGGAAATCCCCCAAATGATAAAAAATAAAATGGTCTCTAATTTAATTTTTTTCTGTTTCCAAGCTGTATATAATTGGAATGGCCAGAAAATTCCTGAGAACATAATCATCGAAATTTCGCTTGAACCAATCAAACAAAAAATGATACAAGAAAGCAAGGTGACTCTTAATATCGGCTTAGAACAATAGAAATATACATTAACAAATAATAAGACTAAATGAAAAGATAAGTAGTAATAATGGCCCGAAAACCAATAAAATAATTGGAAAAGGCCTGGTATTGTATACCAACAAACGGCTTGGCTGACTAATGAAAGAATCCAAAGATTAGGATTATTGTGCGGAATTTGGAATACATTTTTTAAAAAATAATAGCCGTTAGCAAAGCCAATTACAATTAATGCGATCGTTCCCCACTTAAAATGTTCAAAGGAAGTACTGAAAACCAAAGGGTTAAAATGAAGAAGAAGATCTGCGAAATAACGCCCGCTCCACCCTGCGTAATAATGGTAGGCGCCCAGAAATATTCCATATTCCCTGCCCATCCAACCAAAACAAAAGTCATCAGTGATGCTGGGTTGATTATAAAATGATAGGGAAATTAATAGGAATGCCATAAATCCCCACACCAATAAGCTAAGAAATAAAGGGATTTTTGAGAACATGGTTTTATCGCAGACTCATTAAAAAATGACTCTATTTTTTCGTAAGTATTGCGTGAAGAATAAATAGGATATGTATAAAAATCGATTTTTTGCTCGTTTAATTTCGCTAGAAATATTCCTTTTCCTGGCCTCAGCTACGCGACAAGTAACCTGAGTTTCGATCCATTTTGCTGAGGAGTTTAGTAATTTACCAGTATGGTCTAATGAATAGTTCATGTACCTAGCATCTAATTTTAGCGATTGAAGCAACGGGGTTTTGACTAATTTAAATGCGCAAGAAAAATCTTGAAGTTGGGAATTAAAGATTGAGTTACATAGTTTGTTGGAAACCTTTTGGCCAAAGCGATTAAACTCATTGTCATATTTTCTATTTCGGTGGGTAAATACAATATCCGCATCTTGGTCGCCTAATGCCAAAAGCATTTGATTCACGTTATCGATGGGAAATTGGCCATCCGAATCGGTAATTAAAGTCCAGTCGTATTTGGCCTGAGAAATGGCTTTTTGAAATGAAAATCCTGGTCCTTCATTTTGCTCATTTCGTAAAATGGTCACCCGTTGGTTGCCAATAAAGGAATCTCTTAACGATTCATATTGGTGTAAATCGCTATGGTCATCACAAATGATTACTTCTCCTGCAGATATATCAGGATGCTGATCGAAAAACGAAAGCCATTCGTTTGCCAACTGGATTATTCCGGGGCATTCGTTAAAGGCTGCGGTGACGATGCTGATGGATTTCATTCTTCGATAAGTTGGCTTATTCCTTGTTCAAGCGATATTTCAGGATTCCAATCTAAGTATTTTTGTGCTTTTGATATATCGGCTAATGTTTCTTCAGCATCTCCAGATCTCCTTTCGGTATGGTAATTTTCGATTGGGAAGAAATTCGCTAGTTCTTTAATTGAGTAATTGATGCCCGAACCGATGTTAAAAATTTCACCCACAGTCTCGGAATTCATTGCGGCCACATTCGCTTTGACGATATCTAATACATGAATAAAATCTCGCCTTTGTTCACCGCTGCCATGTATTTCAAGTCTCTCTCCTTTTTTAAATCGATCTATAAAAATCCCGAGTACGAGTGCATACGCCCCGGTGGCTGGTTGGCCCGGTCCATACACATTAAAATACCTCAAAATATTACATTCAAGGCCAAAATTTCGATAAAACTGCTGCACATATAATTCGCCAACATGCTTGGTCAGTCCATAAAAATTTAAGAAATCCCCTGGATCTCCTTCTTTTTGAACCCCTATTTTATTTCCATAGAAAGTTGACGAACCCGAATACACAATACGCTTAACTCCATTTTTTTTACACGCTTGAAGGATATTTAAGGTCCCTAAAGCATTGCTTTCATGACATTGTTCGGGCATATCGAAAGATGGCCCGCTTCTAGAAAAGGCCGCCATGTGAAACACGCCATCGATATTTTTAGTTACCTCTAGGCACAAATTGCTGTCTTCAATTTTACCAATAATCAATTTTGCTTTTGGGTGAATTTTTGATTGATCGCCAAAAGACATATCGTCCAAAATGCTCACTTGATGACCTAAAGAAATCAGGTAACTACACAAGTGAGTCCCAATAAATCCGGCGCCGCCGGTAACTAAATAATGCATCATATATGGTTAATCGACAAATTTACAATTTATCCCTAGATCCTTAACGGATTTGATCTTTTTGGTTTAAAAATAAATTAGCTTCATTAAGTTCCTCTGGGGTATTTATTCCAATAGACTTATAATAAGGCTGATCTAGGCGCCAAAAAATTTCTGTTTTTTGCTGAATGGTTTCAAAAAATTTAACAAAATTTCGTTCCCCGGTAACTTTCCCAAAGGGTGCATTCAATTTATATAGTGGCCATGAAGACTCAATTGACCCACGGGTAAAGGCAAAAACCCCCATATCTTTAAACCCAAAGGCATCACATTTTTCGCCTTCTCTGCTCTCCCAAACGGCTAATGGGGAACCTAATTTAAACTGAACATAGGGAGAAGAAACCCAGACTAGTGGGACAGAAACCTCGAATTTATTAAGGTCTGAAAATAAGGTTTGATGTAATTCGGCATCACAAAACGGTTGATCTCCCCATTGCACAATCACTTGAAAATCTTCAGGCCGATTTAACAATGATTCAAATAATTGATTCATGGCATCAAACATTCCGGAGGCAGATTCTTGTACCCAAACATGTACATTTTTGGGTGCGGAAGAGGCAATATGAAGCTCAAAATATTCCTTGCCAGCAGGGCTTAAGAGCAAAATCATTTCGTCGACATGCGAAGTCCCTTGCTCCACAATCAAATCAAAAATAGATTTAGACTGATAAACGGCTGTAAATATTTTGGGTAAATCGCTATGAAGGCGACTTCCTTTCCCGGCGGCTGGAATTACGATGACTTTTTTCATCCTTTGGCAATTAAATATTTCAAATATTCATTTATTTCAGGAAAATACAAATCTGATTTTTGGGCAATTAGGGGGTTATGAACTCCAACTGCCAATATACCTGCATTTTTTAAACTTTCGATTCCTTGTATTGAGTCCTCAATTCCATGCATTGTACCTGAAATATTGAATTTTTCAATACACGTTAAGAAAGGTTCAGGATCTGGCTTAGATTTTTTATAGTTTTCTGCGGCAATAATTCCGTCAAAAAAACCAGCCATTTGATGCACATTAAGTAGCAGGTCGATGGAGAGCCTACTTCCTCCCGTCACAATAAATACTCGGTTTCCTGCGCTTTTTAAATGCCGAATTAGGTCAAAATCAACCAAGGCTTTTATGGCATTTAGGTCGGCCTGATAGGTTTGCGATTTAAATGAAGACAGTTTTTCCACTATGGCCTCATCATTCGAATAATTCGCGAACACGTCTTTGGTTTTAATTCCTTTTAATGATTCATAAGGAGGACATTCACCTAAGTCATGATTTGAAAAAGTCTTTTGAAAAGCTAATTCGTGAGCTGAATCAGTGTCAAAAAGAGTTCCATCAAAATCAAAAAGGAGATTATACATAGAGCCCAAGCAAGTTGACGATTACATTTTTTATTTTGGTTAAGATTTTAACTTTTTTAAATGTGCGGTAACTGATGGGTAGGGAAACAAATTCGAAATTCTTTTTTCTATTTATTTTTTTCAAGAAATAGGATAGGCTTTTGTAGGGGATATCATGTTTGGATTTAATCAAATAAATCCCAC
Organism: uncultured Cytophagaceae bacterium; assembly: GCA_903933935.1. GTDB lineage: Bacteria > Bacteroidota > Bacteroidia > Cytophagales > Spirosomataceae > Aquirufa. The sequence goes on along the minus strand of CAIZMB010000153.1, from coordinate 32,985 downwards.
TGAGTGGATCAGGCATAATTCTCCAAAATCGAATAAAATAGACAATACTAACCCAATACGAAGTAATTAGGGCGAATAAATAGATCAAATTAGACTCTACAATAGAGTGTTTAAACGAGTTGATTAGTTGGCGCCTCGACTCAAACCTAGACCCGATCACAGCATCCAATTGATTAAGTTGCATGATTCGAATCCATGCATCTATTTCATAGAGTGACACTTTCCCGGAAGCGTCTAAATGTAGCGTGTAAGACGAATTTTCTGTTTCACCAGCTTGATAGAATTTAATAATCCTTGTAGGATCGCTATTAAGACTACCCATCTCATTATGGTAATAGTCCTTTATAAATTCCTCCGTATTTTTAGCAAATGAAATGAGCACAGGAACTTCACCCAACTTAATATCCAGTGATCGATTGATCCAAGTCCATAATTTTTGTCCGTCGTGTTTCCCTGAAGGATCAGCTACATTAGCGGTGGTCAAGTTGGGAAGCGACTGTATAGGCTTGATAACTGAATTTGTATCTACAATGATGGAGTCAAAAAAATCACAATTCGATTGGTCTAATTCATTTAGAATTATTTGTGTAAACTCTTCAAATTGTATATTTCTCGTGTCATTGTCATAATTATTATTGATAACTAAAACTTTTTGGGCCTTCGATTTTAGAATCGAATTCTTACAAATTCGATACGAGGGAAGGAGGGAAGAAAACTGAGTCCCTGAACCAAAAATAATCAAATCGGCTTCTTTCAGAGCTTTAAGGGCTTCTTTAGAAACGGATGGTATTTTTGATATTCGCACTATTTCTTCTTTATTATAATTACCTTGTTTATCGAGCGCGTTAAGCTCATCTAGTGGCAATAAATAAAAATCTGAAAGGGGCTTATTACCTTCGTAGTTGACAATATCCGCTTCATTCGCTAAAAAATTACCGTCCCCGTCAAAGGCCACCAATTTAGAATCATCGGCTGTAGAAATGTTGATAATTTTTGCAGTTAATTCAAATTGGGTCGTTAATAGATATAGCGCAAGATTAAAATCATTTGTTTCAGCATAAATTCCACCTATTATGATATTTCCTACACTAAAACCATTCAGAATAGAAAAATTATGGGTGAATTTTAAAAGTTTTTGAGATCCTGACTCAAAGAATCGAGTGATAAAATTTTCGGAGCGACGGTCTAAAGTGTAATGTTCTCGAATCAGATTATTAATTAATTCTTCAGGGTTAAGCAAAAGAACTCTCGTTTCTTCCTCACTTAATCGATGTTCAAAAAGCTTTTTTAGATTTCGGTTATAATGTGTGAAATCATCTAAAATATAAGTGAAATTCTTACGGTAATCTGAGGGCCCAAGCATGCCTTGATTGGCACTTCGAATAACTCCCGTGGAAAGACCGTCGTCATATCCGTTGATTAAAAGGCTTAAATTCACATAGGATAAATCTTTTAAGTGCTTAATTAGATTAGCATTTCCATTACCCCCTGTAAAAACAACGACGTTCATAATAAACTTGATAAGTTTCAAAGTTAATGGATTTTACTGAAATGAGATTTGCTAAAATTATATTTAGGGGTATTATTTCAAAATAATTTGGCGATTTGTTGTAAATTGTGGGCTCTAAAAAGCAAAGCCTTATTACTTGAGATGAAAAAAAATATTTCACTTTTATTTTTTAGTTTATGTTTATTAGGTAGAACTTCAGCTCAGACTTTTGGCTCTTTTACTTTCAATAAATTACCCCAAGATTTTCAATTATATCCAAGAGAGTCTACGAATTTGGCTGATATTACGGTGGAGGGTGTAGCAAAATATGCCGATATTACTGCAGTTTCTATTCGGGTGTTGCGAAATGGTGCTATCAATAAATATCAAAAAATAGCCCTAACATTTAGCGGTTCTTTGGCTAAATTTTCCTCTAAATTTCAAATACCCGCTGAATTAGCGGAGTATGATTTTGAGGTTTACGGATTTAAAGGTAAAGATTCTAGTTTAGTTGTCAAGCGAAAAAATATAGTGGCTGGTGATGCATATTTAGTAAGTGGTCAATCAAATGCATGGATTGGACCAATTGATGACTTAGTTTATCAGGGCGAATGGGTCAGATCTTTTGGTTTAGTGCAAGGAAGCGATAATTATGGTCCATACAATTTGGCAGATACTTTATGGTCTTTACCTGTAGGTAGAGCTCGAATTGGCCCCTGGGCTGCAGAAATTGGACGACTTTTGTTTGATTCCGAAAAAATTCCAATTTCAATTATAAATTCTTCCGCTGGTGGATCAGATATAGATTGGCATTTGATACTTGATGGCAATTTAACTTCTCCAGATGGCGGAAACATTATGTTATACAAAGCAACAAAAGCTGGAGTAATTAAACATATAAAAGCTATAATTTTCAGGCAAGGAGAATCTGAGGCATCCGTATCAATTGGCACTAAATATCTTTGGGGGGCAAAATTTGAAACCCTAAAACAAAAATATAAAAAATATTTTCCTGCAGCCCAATATCTTTTTACGCCTCAAAATAATGTATATGAATATCCCTATCCGCAAGCAGCATTATTAAGAGAAGATATTAGAATTCAACAACAAAATGATCCATATGTAAAGACTTTTGCTACGGTAGGTCTTACTGGATTCGATCGCATTCATTACAATAATTTTGGATATAGACAAGCTGCTTTAGAGTTATTTAGAATAATTAGTAAAGTTGTTTATAAACGTAATTTGACAAATGAAGTATTTAGCCCAAGCATACAAAGAGTCTACTATTTTTCTCCAAAGGAGCGTAATAAAATATTTTTAGAATTTGATGAAGGCCAAAAGCTTGTTATTCCAAAAGACACAACCATCATTGACAATAACGGAAACCCTCGTATTTCTAAATTTTTTAATCAATTTTTTGGGGATAAAACTAATTCCATAAGTTTAGGTAATTTTATTTCAAAAATTGAGGTAGTTAATTTGAATAAATTATTATTAACTTTTAAAAATGAGTTTGAAGGCTTTATTGGTTATATTCCTGATTATCATAGAGATTTCATTAGTTACAAAAGTGAGTATCCCTTTCCTGGGCCTTATATTAAAAATTCAATGGGTATGCGAGCTTTAGGATTTTCGTATTTTCCCGTCGAATCTGAAACTGCTGCCCCTATATTTAATTTTTATCCAAATCCGTCAAGAGATAAAATTAAAATTGATTGGCCAACAAATACTAGAGGTAAATTGACTATTTATAATATGAGTGGCCATATTTTTTATGAAGAAGATATTTTAGGAGTTCGGACTAAATTAATTGACGTCTCTCAATTCCCCAATGCAAACTATTTTGTAACTTTTACTACATTATCAGGTAACTATTCCAGTAAACGCCTAGTTATTATCAAATAATTTCCTCTACCTCATTAATGAAATAACAATGTGGATGATTTTGCATCCCTATTTTTGGATAATATGCTTCAGCAGCGGGTGCCGCTAATAAAATCAACTTTGCTTTCGGAATATTTCTTTTCAATATTTTTATTAATTCCTTTCCAATACCCTGATGTTGATATTTTTCATCTACCGCCAGATCCGCTAGGTAAGTCGTGTACACAAAATCAGTCATCGCGCGCGCCAGACCCACTAAATTCCCATTTTCATACGCCCCAATGTAGTAGTTGGCATGCGCCAACATACTCTTCATCGCCTCCAAGTCCGACAAAGGCCTTCGTAAACCTAAAGTGGACTTCTTTAAAATGTCAATCAAATCATGCACTGAAATTTCTGGGTTAATCTGGTAACTAATCTGCATGGAATTTATTTGTAATGAGTTGAACCTATTAAATAGCTAATTTAAAAAATCTTCTTTCAGGAATGTTAAAGAAATTACACTTTGTTAACAAATCTTTTTTTTCTCTTTACTACCTTGCAACTTAAACACATTGAAATGAAATTATCTACTCCTATTAATCTACTCATTTGCCTATTCATTCCTTTTTTAGGAATTAGTCAATCGAAATCGCTCGCGGGCCAATTAGCTTCCAAGCGAGTGACCTTGCCAAATAGCTGGAAGCTTTCCCCACATGGAAAATCTGTTTCTTTGGGGGATCTGCCGCTCAACTTAGTCGTGTCGCCCGATAAAGCGTACATGGTGGCGACCAACAATGGACAAAGTATTCAAAGTCTCCAATTATTCAATGTGAAAAAAGGGGAGATTGTCGACAGCAAGGTCATTCCAAAGTCATGGTACGGACTTAAAATAGCCGCAGACAACAAAACAATTTATGCCTCGGGGGGAAATGATAATGTCATTTTGCGCTTTGAAATAGAAGAAGATAAACTAGTCGACAAAGGAAACATCGCGCTTAGCAATATCCCAAAAGACAATATCTCGCCCGCTGGGTTGGATTTAGATGATGCAACAGGTATTCTATATGTCGTAACTAAGGATAATAATAAACTCTATTTAGTCGATACACGCCAACAAAAAGTCCTGGAATCTTTCGTATTACCTGCTGAAGGATACACCTGCCTTTTGGATAAATCTAAAGGAATACTATATATTTCTATTTGGGGTGGACGCCAAATTTTACCCTTTGACACGCAGTCAAAAAAATTCTTAAAAGCGATTCAAGTAGGTGATCATCCGAACGAAATGGTTTTGACAAAAAATGGAAAAACCCTTTTTGTTGCCAACGCAAATGACAACTCTGTTTCAGTTATTGATCTTGAAAAAGGAAAAGAAATCGAAGTTTTAAATGCTGCCTTATTTCCAAATTCATTAGAAGGCTCATCCACAAACGGCATCGCGCTTTCCGAGGACGAGGAAAAATTATACATCGCAAATGCCGATAACAATTGCTTAGCCGTTTTTGAAGTAGAGGATTTAGGCAAATCAAAATCCTTAGGATTCATTCCAGTCGGCTGGTACCCGACTCAAGTAAAAGTCGTTAACGGGATGGTTTATGTAGCTAATGGTAAAGGGTTTTCCTCTTTTGCCAATCCAAAAGGACCTAACCCTGTCGTTAAAACACAAACCGTTACTTATCAAAAATCGGATAATAATCGGGCCATAAGAAATGAATACATCGGTGGATTAATGAAAGGGACGATGTCCATTTTCCCAGAGCCTTCAGCCGCTGATATGGCTATCTTATCTAAAGCTGTTTACCAAAATACGCCTTATACCAAAGCGGGAGAAATGAACGCAAAAGGGGAAAAAGGAAATCCAATTCCCATGAAAGTGGGTGACAAGTCGCCTATCAAATATGTCTTTTATATTCTGAAGGAAAATAGGACTTATGACCAGGTTTTAGCAGATGTAAAGGGAGGGAATGGAGATACCACCTTATTGTTGTTTGGGGATAAATATACGCCTAACCAACATAAACTTGTCAAGGATTTCGTTCTTTTAGATAACTTTTATGTGGATGGTGAAGTAAGTTCTGATGGGCACAATTGGTCTACATCGGCTCATGCCACAGATTATTTAGAAAAAACATGGCCGACTTCCTATGGCGGCCGTGGAGGAAAATACGATGGCGAGGGAAATCGCGAAATCGCTAATCCTAAAAATGGTTTTATCTGGGATTACTGCAAGAGGGCTGGGGTCAGTTATCGGACTTATGGTGAATTTGCAGATGACTTTAAACCGAACATCCCATCTATCGCGGGACATTTTTGCACGTATTTCCCTTCGTTTGACCAAAATATTATGGACACCTTAAGGTTTAACCGTTGGCGAAAAGATTTCGATTCCTTATTAGTCAAAGGTCAAGTACCGCACTTTAATTCATTGCGTTTCCCAAATGACCATACCGAAGGACAGAAAATTGGTGCAAAAACCCCTTATGCTTACGTTGCCGACAATGACTATGCCATTGGTTTGTTTGTGGAACACTTATCCAAATCTCCAATTTGGAAAGAAACGGCCATTTTTATTGTCGAAGATGACGCCCAAAATGGTTCAGATCACGTAGATGCACACCGAACAACCGCTTATGTAGCAGGTGGATTTGTGAAAAGAGGATTTGTAGACCATACGCCATACTCCACTTCGTCGATGTTACGAACAATGGAATTAATTTTAGGCCTGCCTCCGATGAGTCAATATGACGCTTCAGCTACACCGATGTTTAGAAGTTTTACATCTAAAGCCGACCTCTCTGTATTCAAACATATTTTACCCAATGTAGATTTATTCGAAAAAAATACAAAGGAAAATGCGAGTTCCCGTATGAGTGAAAAATTTGATTTCTCAAAAGAAGATTCCGCACCTGATTTAGAGTTAAACCAAGTCATTTGGAAAGCTGTTAGAGGAGAAGATTCCGAAATGCCCGCACCTAGAAGAGCTGCGTTGTTGAACACGACTGAAGGGGATGATGATTAATGATGCTATGTTCATAACTTTTTTTAAGTATGTCCTAAGCTTTACTAACTTTTCAAAAGTTAGTAAAGCTAAAGGACATAAAAAATGGCTTCTATTGCTTTTATCAGTTAATTGGATTACCCCATTTGTGGGTTTTGGGCAGAAAAATGATATCGATACCCTAGCAAATGTCGTTGTAAGTGCTAGTCGGCAACAAATTTCTGCTTTAAAAACGCCTTATTCAGTGAGTGTCTTACAAAGCAAAGACATCGAAAAATTAGCACCACGTGCCACTCCCGATATGCTTTCAAATATCCCGGGAGTCTTCATTCAGAAAACAAATTTAGGGGGTGGGTCAGCATTTGTCAGGGGCTTAACGGGAAATCAAACCCTTCTCATTATCGACGGAATTCGATTTAATAACTCCACCTTCCGCTATGGACCCAATCAATACTTGAATACCATAGACCCGTCCATAATCTCCAAAGTAGAAATGCTAAAAGGGAGCGGCTCCGTTCAATACGGGTCAGATGCATTAACGGGCGTGGTCAATTTCTTCACACTTCAGCCTGAATTTACGGCTCAAAAAACCTTTGGCGGACAGTTGTCAGCGCGCGTAGCCACCCAAGGAATGGAGCTGAGCGAGCAAATAAAAATGACTTATGCCTCAGAAAATACCAGCATCGTTTTTGTAGGTGCTAATAAGCAATTTGGCGACATGGTAAGAGGGGGTGGTTTAGGTTTGCAGCGGCCAACAGGCTATAATGAATGGAATTTTTTCGGTAAAATTCGCCAGCAAATATCAAAAACATGGATTTTAGAAGGTCTGATTCAAACTACGCAGCAAACCCAAGTACCCGTTTTCCACAAAATCCAGTTGGAAAATTTCAAAATCAATGAAATGGATTTGCAGAAATACCAAAGAAGCTATTTAAAGGCTATTGGCCAATATGAAAATCCATTGTTTAAAAAAATCGAGCTCTCTGTATCCCAACAAACCAGCATCGAGCAAAGAAAGCTTCAAAAAAATGGGTCTACGACGCTTCGTGCTGAAAGAGATGAGATTAATACTTTGGGAGTTTTGGCCGATATTCAAAGCCAATTTTCTACTGTATGGTCCGCGCATAGTGGGGTCGATTATTTCAACGACCAGATTAATAGTACACGTCAAGATATTCATTTGACCAACAATTTGATCAAACCCTTAAGGGGACTTTACCCCAATGAAGCGGGTTATCAATATCATTCCATCTATTCCATTCATCATTTAGACTTAGATGTATTGCAAGTGGAATCCGGTTTGCGCTTTCACCAAAATGTGGCTAGCCTACCCGACACGACGCTGGGATTAACTAAAGTAAAATCCAGTGCACTCGTATATTCACTTGGTTTAGCGAGGTCAATCAGCCAAGGAATTTCCATCTATGCTAATACAAGTTCAGGATTTAGGGCGCCCAACATGGACGATTTAGGTAGCCTAGGCATCGTAGATTTTAGGTATGAACTACCTGCTTTTGACCTAAAACCTGAGTATTCTCAAAATTATGAGATTGGGATTAAAATTTCAAAAGCCAAGTTTTTTCAGGAATTAACCATTTTCCAAACTGAATTGGAAAACTTAATTACCCGAGTAAAAACGACTAATGTCCTACAAGGATATCCCGTTTACGAAAAACGAAATGTGGATAAAGCATTTTTACGAGGGGGGGAATGGAGCGGCCGTTTTGATCTTTCAAATTCCGTTTCTGCCAAGGCTAATATTTCCTATGTTTATGGCCAAAGCGTGACATTAAATGAACCCATGCGGAGAATTCCTCCACTACATGGAGGCGTCAACATCAGCTATGCTAGAAAAAATCTGTTTTTAAATTCAGAGCTTTTATTTGCCGCGAGCCAAGACCGTTTAAGCGCGGGTGATAAAGCAGATAATCGAATGAACCCTTTAGGAACTCCGGGGTGGGCAATTTTTAATGTACAGGCCAACTACCTTTTTAATTCTCACTTTAGCATTTCCTTCCAAGCTCAAAATATTGGCGATGTCGATTACCGCATGCATGGATCTGGAATCAATGGCGTAGGAAGAAGTTTATGGGGTCAATTTCACTTTAAATTTTAATGCTATGTCCTAAGCTTTAAAACTTTTCGAAAAGTTTTAAAGCTAAAGGATATAAAAAATGCAAGCTATCGCTTTTATCAGTTAATTGAATTTTTTGAGAATTCAGGCATGGATATTACCTATCGAATAATTCATAAATTAGCGTAAATTATTTAGCCCGACTTGATTTAAAAATCATTTTTAAACAATCCGGTGCATTTAAAGTTATTTACTCATGAAAAATTTACAATACAAATTCATTTTTTTCCTACTACTGACCACCATAAATTTTGCCTGGGCTCAGTCCAACGGGAGAATTTCGGGAAAAGTAGTTGATAAATTAACTCAGAAACCCATCGAGGGAGTCAACATAAATTTAGAGTCCACGAATAAAGTAGGACAAACCGATAGCCTAGGTAAATTCAGAATCACGGGAATAAGCTTCAAATCATATAATTTGGTTCTTTCTATGATTGGATATAAAAAGCAAACGCTTTTCAATATCGTCGTAAATGCAGGGAATGAAAACTTTTTCAATATAGAATTGGAGCAGGCCAATAGTGAATTAAATGAAGTCATTGTCACTCAAAGCCGAAAGACAGCTAAAGTAGCCACACTTGAATCTCCACTAAGTGTTCAGAGATTAACAACCGAGGAAATAAAAAGTAATCCAGGAGGAAATTTTGATATCAGTAAAGCAATACAAGCGCTCCCGGGTGTGGGGGGTGGTGCGCAAGGAGGTGGCTTCAGAAATGATATCATAATTCGTGGCGGCGGCCCAAACGAAAACGTGTATTACTTAGATGGGATCGAAATTCCCGTGTTGAATCACTTCCAAACCCAGGGTTCTAGCGGTGGGCCCCAAGGAATGTTAAATGTTTCTTTTATTGAAGATGTGAAACTGAGCTCGTCGGCATTTGATGCTCGGTATGACAATGCCCTAAGTTCCGTTTTTCAGTTTCGCCAAAGAACGGGAAACCCCAATAAATTTCAAGGAAATGTTCGTTTAAGCGCTACAGAGTTTGCTTTAACCTCGGAAGGACCTTTGTCCAAAAGTGGGAAAACAACTTTTTTGGCTTCCGCGAGACGCTCGTATTTACAGTTCCTTTTCCAAGCTTTAGACATCCCCATAAGACCTAATTTTTGGGATTTTCAAACCAAAATTACGCATCAAATTGACAGCAAAACCTCCATTTCATTTATGGCTTTGGGGGCCATTGATGATTTTAGTTTTTCCACCATCAAAAAAGAAACTCCTGAAAAATTATACGTCTACAATTCAAATCCGATTATTAACCAATGGAATTACACAGCTGGGTTAAGCTTAAAAAGATTAACCGAAAATGGTTATTTTAACTTGGCCATTAGTCGGAATACATTTGATAATGACATCAGAAAATACGAAGACAATCAAATTAAGGATCCTAATCTCGTCAACTTATCCCTTCAGTCGAGAGAAACCGAAAACAAATTGCGATTCGATTTTAATACCAGTCAAAATGGATGGAAAATTAGTTATGGTCTATCGGCCCAATTGATTGATTATAGCAATATTTCAAATACAGTTATTCGAAAAAAACTGACCGATGCCACAGGAAAAGTAATTCAACCTGAACTTAAATATTCTTTTAGTAGCCCACTAGGTTCATTCGCAAAATATGGGGCTTTTGGCCAAGTAAGCAAAGTATTTTTCGATACCCGACTAGGGCTAAGTGCGGGTTTAAGAACTGATATGAATTCATTTACGGACCAAGGAAGTGATCCACTCCAAACTTTATCCCCTAGGTTGTCTTTAAGTTATGTTTTATCCGACAAATGGACTTTAAATGGGTCCGTAGGCCGCTATTATAAATTAGCCCCCTACACTATTTTAGGTTTTGCTGATAATAATGGAAAATTGGTCAATAAAAATGCAAAGTATCAAGCGAGTGATCATTACGTTGCGGGACTTGAATATTTAGTGAACGATGGTTTGCGATTTACTGCTGAAGCATTTGTGAAAAATTATAGCCAAGTGCCTATTTCGATCAGCAAGGGGATTTCATTGGCCAACTTAGGTGGAGATTTCAACGTGCTTGGCAATGAACCCGTGACCACCACAGGAAAAGGAGAAGCCTATGGTTTTGAATTTTTTGCTCAAAAGAAACTGACGGATAAATTCTTTGGAATACTTTCCTACACGTATTACAACAGTTCTTACAGTGGTTTAGACGGCGTTTTAAAGCCAAGCAGTTGGGACAACCGACATTTACTCAGTCTATCTTGGGGCTACAAATTTCCTCGTAATTGGGAGTTAGGACTAAGATTCAGATACCAAGGTGGATCGCCTTATACGCCTTTTGATGAGCCTACTTCCAAAGCTAATTTCATGACTCAAGGCTCTGGAATTTTTGATTACTCACAATTAAATACACGTAGATTAAGAAGTTTTCACTCGAGTGATGTGCGCATCGATAAGAAATACAATTTGAAATCGATCACCATCGATTTGTTTTTAGATGTAACTAATTGGTACATCGCAGCAGCCGATGCCGTTCCCTATTTTGCATTTAAAAGAACGGATGACAACAAGGGTTTTGCCACCACCGATGGGAAACCGATACAAACCAACGGGAGCAATGGCATACCTGTGTTATTGAATAACGACAAACCATCCGTTACGCCTACAATTGGATTTATTGTGGAATTTTAGAAGGTATTGAATTACATCAAAAAATAAACAAAAAACCCAACACCTTAAATTCCGGATTGAACGAATTTAAAAATAAACGGCTTTTACAAAACCTTTTTTGACTCCTCTATCAAAAGATCCAATTCCGATTTCATCGCATCGGTCAATTCCCCCACATCGCGGCGCGTATACAGATCAATTTCAAATCCCGTTTTTTGTAACACATATTTAGCGGCCGTCGGATAAGATGTGTGCATCACATCCATGTTGTCTGCAAAAAATGCTTGGACCTTCGCGACTTGCGCCGATTTCCCCGGATCGTTGAAATGCATGCAAAGCCACACAATTAATTCTGGAAATAAATTTCCTTGTATACAGGAAAGTCCTTTGGCTCCTGCTTGCAAGGATAAAAGCGCGTGGCCCATATAGGCATCATATAAACCAAAATTATATCCAGCGCCTGCCTTCACTCGAGCCCTCACTTGTTCGATGTCTAAACTCGTATCCTTATGGTAAACCAAACGGCCCGTTGGCAATAAATCTTCCAAAATCTCCACCGTAATCAATCGTTTATACGGAACAGGACATTCGTAAATTCCCAAGGGAATTCCTGGCGTCAAATCCATAAACTGATGCATCCGTTCTAAAAAAACGGCATCCGATTCATGTTCTTGAGTTAAAATGTTATTCAAGACAATCACTGCCTCAACACCCAAGGCATGTAATTTTTTAGAAAAATCAGCCATCTGCTCCATGCTTCCTTCGATGGTCCCAGTCGCCACCACAGGCACTCGGCCAGCCGCCGTTTCCACCACCGTTTTCACTACATCCAAACGCTCCTGCACAGATAATTCATACATTTCACTCGAAAGGCAATTGGCAAATAATCCCTTGGCTCCCACCTGAATATACATATCGGTCAAGCGCACAAGTCCTTTAAAATCAACTTGGCCCGTAGGCGTAAAAGGGGTCAACATAACGGGGATAAATCCCTCGGGTAATTGGCTCATAAACAATTATTTTTTGAAAATTTTTGATAAAATAAATCCGGTTCCCACAATGCTTAATGTCCCTAAAACTACCGTCATCTTTGAATCTAAAGGCAAACGATAGGCCTCAGGTAAATTATCTTTAAATGAAATCATGGCAATAATAACCACACCGACGGTCGCTGCAATCTTGGCTTGCCAGTTGACGACGTTCTTCGCCAAATAACCCATCAAGAAAATCCCCAACATCCCCCCAGCAAAAATACCAGACAATTTCCACCAGACGTCTAACAAACTTTTTACCCCAATCATGCTAATCCCAAACGTAATTCCCATGATTCCCATCACCGCCGTAGCCACATGTAAAATCCTTAATTGTTTTTTGGGCGCCACATCTTTATCCACATAGCGCATGTAAATATCATTCAAGAAAACCGTCGCGGAACTGTTCATCCCACTACTCATCGTACTCATCGCGGCAGACAATAATGCCGCCATCAACAAGCCCAAAAAGCCTGTAGGTATTTGAGTCTTCATGAAAAAAGGCAACACCTTGTCTCCATAATCGGCCGCTTTTAAAGCCTCCATCGCGATCCCTTTTTCCGCCGCCACTTGCTGTTTTAACTCAAATATTAAAGCTGGATTTTGGCCGTAAAAAACATACAGCGCCGTGCCAATCAGGAAAAACAAAAATGAAACCGGTAGAAAATACATGGCACAAAGCCAAACGCTTTTGGCCGCATCCTGCGTATTCTTAGCCGTATGATATCGCTGAATGTAATTTTGATCAATACCAAAATTGGTCAAATTGATAAAAAATCCATACATCAAAACCACCCAAAAAGAACTGGTGGAGAAATCCAAAGAAAAATCCCCTAGGTCAAATTTATGTTCCGCCACCCCTGTTTCAATCACTTGGCTTATCCCCACTTGTGATAAAATAATGCCTAAAATCAACAAAGCCCCCATCGTCTTGATGACCGCTTGGATCACCTCCGTCCAAATCACCGCTTCCATTCCACCAAGCACTGTGTAAAAAATAATGCAAAAGCCCGACACGATAATAATCAATCGCATGTCTAAACCTGTCAGCGCATTCAACGTCAAAGCAATTCCATAAAATATGGTTCCCATGCGGGCCAATTGGGTCATGATGAAACACAGCATCGCATAGGTCCGTGCCCAAGATCCAAAGCGTTTCTCTAAATGCGTATAGGCACTGATCTCACCACTATTTCGATAAAAGGGTACAAAATAACGGGTGGCCACAAAGGCGGCAAATGGGATCGATAGACTGAAAACAAAGGGATTCCAATTGCTTCCAAACGATTTTCCTGGATCTCCTAAAAAGGTAATCGCACTTAGAAAAGTAGCATAAAAACTGAGACCAAGCGCCCATCCAGGGATAGATCCTGATGCCGTGGTAAACTGCTCCGAACTTTTATTTTTTCTCGAAAAGTAAAAGCCGATCGCCACCATCGTGATTAAATAGGCGACAATAATTAGGAGGTCTAAGATGGGAAGGCTCATATTATAATTGGATTACCACGTGTTTAATTTTCTCACGTTTCCAAGTATAGGTAATGTGAATTTTACCATCTTTTGTTTGAATGACGGCAGGATAAGAGAACTCCGCTTTGGGCTCATTTTCTAAGACGGAAATCTCATCCCATTTCTGGCCATCTTTCGAAATCACAACATTGAGTGGTGACCGTCTTCCACCCCATGCTTGGGATTCTTTGGTTACGTGATTGTACACAAGTACATGTCGGCCATCTTTTAAGGTTACCGCATCAGTTCCCGAGTTAGGGTTAGGCAATGAAGTGGCTTTTAAGGCGGACCATGTTTTTCCTTGGTCACTAGAAAAAGATTCTAAAATCAGCCCATTTTTACTCCGACAAAGCAATTGCAAGCGGCCATCAGGCAGAAATAAAACGCTGGGTTGTATCGCTGAAAATTCCTTTCCATCGTTGATGGCTTCGGTGCGGGACCAAGTACGACCACCATCTTTTGTCATCTCAAAATGTACCCGCCAGCCCTGATCTTCCGAGGATGTAGGACATAATAAGGTGCCATTTTTCAACATGACAGGTTTGTTTTTAATCGGCCCATAAATACCATCTGGCAATTTTTCTGCTGCAGACCAAGTTAATCCATTGTCTTTCGAACGTTTTAACATTCCCCACCAAGTAGAAGGTGTGGGGCCCACTTTATAGAATAATATCAAATCTCCTTTTGGCATTTTAAATAATACGGGATTCCAAGTTGGGTAGCGCAATGATTCATTTTGAACCCCATTTGCCACTTCGACCGGTGCCGTCCATTTTCCTTTTTCCAAACGACTCACCCAAATTCCCACATCCTTATCTTTTTCAGCAGTTCCTCCAAACCAAGAAGCAATGATTCCCCGTGGAGTTTCTTCCAGGGTGGATGCATGGCAAGAAGGGAATGGGGCCTTTTCGTAGATAAATTCCGAAGTAATTTTTTGTGCGAAAATCGAATTAGCTAAAATGCAAAATGCAAAGGCTTGAATGAATTTGATCATGGTTTAAATAGGTTTATTCGCAAGTTAGAAAAAAAATATTTTAAACTTGAAGGAATGTTTTTATCCCTTTTTCTAGGTTCAAAATTCCACATATCTCTTAAATAATAACTAAATTAAAAAAACATTTGGGTAAAGAAGAATAACAAACATTGGATTAAAAATTGGTTTATCATGTATTAATTCAATAATTTTTATACATTTATTTCGTAAAAATCATTCAAAATGAGATATCTAATTTTAGCGATTAGCCTGTTGATCATCAGTTGTCAGGGCAAAGAACATCCCATGATTAAACTCACAGAGGAGCATCAAAAAGCATTAAATTCCATTCAAGTGATGGATGGATTTGAAGTGGAATTAGTGGCCGCTGACCCCTTAATCGCAGATCCAGTGGCGATGGAAATCGACGAAGATGGCAATTGGTTTGTATTAGAAATGTCAGGCTATCCATTAGATTTAAGCAAAAAAGGCCACGTTAAAAAGTTGGTAGATACGAATCAAGACGGCTACCCAGACAAGAGTATTTTGTTTGCCGACAGTCTTACGCTACCCATGGGAATTATGAAATGGAAGAAGGGAATTTTAGTCGCTGATTCCCCCAACATCATTTATTTAGAAGATACCGATGGAGATAATAAGGCGGATAAACGCGAAGTAATTTTGACGGGATTCTCTTTGTCAAACCCGCAACACAATATGAATAGCCCGAAATTTGGGATCGATAATTGGATTTATGTAGGTCATTCGGGAGCCATTAATTCCTTCTCGTATGAAAATATTTTTGGAGATAAAGGAAAAGAAATCACGTTCGCTGGCAATCCCAATGCACCCAAATTACCACAAAATGGAAATGGCCGAAATGTTCGTTTTAAGCCCGGCTCATTTGAGATTGAATCCTTATCCGGGGAGACTCAATATGGACATACGACGGATCCGTGGGGCAGACGTTTTTATACCGATAATGCTGACCATCTTTTTCATGAGGTGATCGACGCGCGCTATGTTAATGCCAATAAAAATTTAGTTATTTCCGAAGCCATGTCTAAAATACCAGATCATGGAGATGCGTGTGAAGTGTATCCGATTTCAGAAAACCCAAATCATCAATTGCTTACCGACATCGGAGTGGTGTCTTCCAGTTGCAGTGTAACTTGGTATGACGGCGGGGCTTTTGGGAAGGACTTTAAAAATGTGACATTCATAGGCGAGCCTACACACAACCTAGTTCATGCCGACATTATTGAGTCCAAAGGGGCTACTTTTTCAGGCAAAAGACTCTTAGAAAAAAAGGAATTTTTAGCCTCAAAAGATCCGTGGTTTCGACCAGTTAATTTTTATGTTGGACCCGATGGAGCACTCTATGTGGTTGATTATTATCGCCAATTGATTGAGCATCCAGAGTGGATGTCAGATGAGGTTAATAAAAGTGGGGCATTATATAACGGCTCTACGAAAGGCCGAATCTACCGGGTGACCAAGAAAGGAAGCGACCCGATGGATTGGATGAAATCGGTCCGCTTGAGTGAAAAATCTTCAGATGAATTAGTCAAATTACTGAGCCATGAAAATGGTTGGTTTAGAAAGACAGCCCAACGGCTTTTATTTCAACGCGGAGATAAAAAAGTAGCTTCAGCGCTATCTGATTTAGTCCGTTCAGATGCGGAATATGGTACTGTTGCCGCATTATGGTTGCTACATGACTGGGGAATTTTAAATCCCAAAGATCTTGAAAATGCGTTAAAATCGGGTTATGAAGGTGTTCGTGAAAATGCATTACAACTCGCAGATCGCATGGCGCAAAAACCAGGATTTAAAGGAAATTTAGCTATAAATGAGTCCCTGATTAAATTAGCTGATGACCCTTCGGCGCGCGTCAGATTTCAATGGATATGTTCGTCGAGCTATCTGAGTTTACCCAAAATGGCTGAATTAAAAGCGAAGATTTTGACCAAGGACATCGATGATCATTGGACTGGAATCGCAGCCATCGCCTCTTCTCAAGGGGCAGAATATGATTTATTGAAATTTAGTACACAAGCGATGGGGCCTACTGCCAGCGAAGGAAAATCTGAATTTTTAGAATATCTCGCGGCCACCCTAGTGAAGAAAGGAGATACTGAATTTTTAAATTTAGCGATTGACACTAATCCCAAAAATGACTGGTGGCAGGCAGCAATCTTAAAAGGAGTTGCCGCTTACGTCAATGAAACACACAGCGCATTCCAAGTTTCAGAACCGCAAAAAGATTTAATGGCTCAAACTTTTTATAGCACCGAAAACCATGAATTGAGAGGATCCATCATTCGCATATTTGCGATCAGTGGTTTACCAAAAAATACCGCTATAATTGCAGAAGGCAGTAAAAAAGCAAGTGTTTCTGCCAACAAAAAATTACAAGCTAGTTCTTTAAAACTGGTGGCATTGGCTAAGACCCCTGCGGTGGAAGCCCAACTAGTCAACCTGTTAAGTCAAAAAAATCCAGAGCATTTACAGGTAGCAGCCATCACTTCATTGCCTGAAAAAATTAAGCCTGCCGATTTAATTGCAATCAATCGAGCGTATTCTTCGATGGCACCAAAGGCTAAAAAAGAATGGATTAAATACATGCTTTTCAATGATGCATACATCACTAGCTTGCTCAAAGAAGTTGAGAAAAATAACATTCCCAAAAGTGATTTAGCCTGGCCACAGTTTGTCGAGTTAATGAATTATTACGACAAGGGAGTGCGCGCTTTTGCGAGAAAAGTTTTGGCCATATCAGAAGACCGAAAGGCTATTTTACAGAACTATTTGCCGGCGGCGGAAATGGCCGGAAATGCAGAAAACGGAAAGAAAGTTTTTGAGGCTAATTGTACCACATGCCACATCATTAAGGATGTAAAAGGCGTGGAGTTTGGGCCTAATTTGTCGACGTTAAAAAGCAGAAATGCCTTATCGATTGTTACAGAAATCATCAATCCGAATAATTCCATTGCCGATAAATATGGCCAATGGGAAATGGAGATGAAGGATGGTACTCGATTAACGGGAATTATAACCTCAGAAAACAATCAATCTCTTGCCCTAAAATTAATGGGGGGAACGATTCAAAACATTGAAAAGACCCGAATTAAATCGAAGCGAGATCTGCGTGTTTCAGCTATGCCTAATGGCTTAGAAGGTAACATCAATCTGAAAGCTATGGCTGATTTAATCGCTTACATTAAGAAATAAAAAATGGGTGAAGCTCGAAACTTCGCCCATTTAATTTATTTTTTCCAGGTTTCTTTTTCAGAAATTTCACCGGTCTTTTTATTTTTCAAAATCACTTTTTTATCTCCGTTAGGTAAAATCTCATCCTTGATGAACCAATGCTCCGAGTCATATTCCTGATACACGGACGGTTTTTCTACCCCTGTTTGACCGCGCCAAACTGGCAAATTAACTGGCTCCCACAATTTGGTTTTGGCAGATTTATAGGCCGCATCTACAATCGCGTTGACTACGTATCCATCGTAAAAAGTTTCACGGGGTTGCTCTCCTTTTTCATACGAATCAAACATGTCGTTAAACATCGTTGGGTAGCCTAATTCATGTGCTTCATCACCTACGGGAAATTGCCAACCGCTGGTCGATTCAGCCTTTTCAGCCACATAATCGGTCCCAGCACCAGTCGTAAACATTTCAAAACCCGTGCGTAAAAATGAATTAACCCAAATCGTTCCTTCGGTTCCCATGACCTCATCTCTCAAATCCATGCCTCCGCGAAAAGTCCAAGAAACCTCAAATTGGCCAATCGCCCCATTCTCATATTTCACTAAACCGATGGCATGATCTTCTGCGTCAATCGGCTTCACTTGGGTATCGGCCCAGCACATCACCTCAACAGGCAAAATATCTTTTCCAATAAAATTTCGTGCAATTTCAATGCAATGGCAACCTAAATCCAACACAGCTCCACCCCCCGCTTTTTCAATGTCCCAAAACCAATCGGAATGCGGACCCGGATGTGTCTCTCTAGACTTCGCCCAAAGTACTCGGCCTATGGAACCCGCCTCTACACTTTTCACCGACTTTAAGAATTTCGGCGTATAACATAGATCTTCTAAATAACCGGCAAAAACACCGGCTTCCTCGCAGGCCAAAGTCATCCTTAATGCCTCCGCTGCAGTCCGACCCAATGGCTTGGTACATAACACCGCTTTTTTATGTTTCACACAAAGCATCACCGCCTCCTCATGTAAATAATTAGGCAAAGCAATCACCACAAATTCCGTCTCCGCATGGGCGATAGCCTCTTCCATTTCCGTGGTAAAATGAGCGACTTGATAGTCCGTCGCAAAGCGAATCGCTGTTTCTTTTTTACGTGCATAAACTACGGTCACAATATCTTTCCCGCGTCTGCCGCAAAGGGATTCCGCATAAAAACGGCCGATAAATCCCCCGCCTAAAATACATACTTTAGCCATAATCTTTTTTAATTAAATAATGCTTTGACTACTTTTAAATCGATGGCATGAGCCTGAGCGGCATCCATCGTTTGAACCGTTTTAGCTTCAAGACACTGCTCGATGACTAAATGGGGTTTAATTTTTTTCCTTTTTAATTCTTTAGCCAAGCGAACATAATCGATGTCCCCTTTTTCGGAAAAGGTTTCGGTCCAAATTCCATTTACAGACTGACGAATATGCAAAGCAACAATCCGGTTTCCATAGGTTTTCAAAACATCAAAAACCGTTTGTTCTGAATTTCCCGAACCTCGATACACCCAATGTACGTCCATGCAAAAAGCCAGATTTTCGGGTTTAGTATGTTGCAAAACATAATGAAATTCTCGTGCGTTTTCACGAAACTCAACATCATGTGTATGATACGCTAGGGTGATCCCTTTTTGTTTTAATTGACTCCCCAGCAAATTCAGTTTTCCCACTTGGCATACTAGTTCCGCATCCGTTTTTGCCACTCCATTTTTTAATGGGCTTGGGTTCGTTACGAAGATGTTGGTTCCTTCCGATTTCAATCGATCTGCAATCGCTAAGATTCGTTGGATCGACAAATCCGCTTCCTTAGGTTCATGTAAAATACTGCCGACATAAATGGAAGGCAGGGCAATCTCATATTTTTTTAACGCGGGAATTAGCTTATTTAAATCGGCTACATTTCCGATGGATGGCTCCAAAGCCTTCAAACCTGAACGCGCATAATCTTGGATACATGCATCCCAATCTTGGCCCCATATTTTTCCCGCTCTTTGGTAAAATGTAATCCAGTTGTATCCGTTGCTTGAAATGACTCTTTGCTCTTGGCCCTCATAAAAAAGCGAGGCTCCTACCGGTAACATCAGCAAAAATTCGCGTCTGGAAAATGGCTGCGTCATCATTTAATTTGGAGTGTGATTTCTTTTTCTTTCAATAGAAAATCGGCCTGATGAACTTCTTTTTTCCCGCTGGCTAGCAAAGCTTCATCAGGCACCATCGACACCGGTGTAATGCAAGAAGTATTTTTTTCCCTGAAAGGAATATTGTGGGCTAAGTTATAGGCGGAAATGACAGACCAACGGGCCGTTTCTGAAAGATTTGCTTCGGAGCGATGGAGGACATTGGGGTGGAAAAACAGAACATCTCCTGCTTTTAATTCACAGTAAATTAAGTCGGAAACCTTTTCCGCTTCTTGGACAAAATCCATGTCGGCGCCTTGTTGCTCCCCCGCAAAATGATGCTCGATTCTTTGCATTTTATGGGTGCCTTTCAAAACTTGCAGGCAGCCATTTTCGATCGTAGCATCCGTCAAAGCAACCATCACTGAAATCATGGCTTCGGGATATAAAAAACCATTTTTGTACCAATATCCATAATCTTGATGCCACTCCCAAGCGCCTCCTACTCGAGGTTCTTTTTGCATCACTTTTGAGTGAAAATGGCATACTTTGCCGGGACCTAAAAGACTTTGAACCCCTTGAACTAGTCGGGCGCAACGAGACATTAAGCCGAAAGAATCGTCGCCAGCAGTAAACCAAAGCGTTAATTTTGTTTTCTTTCCGTTTTGATCATTTAAGTCAAATGAATTGTTGACCACTGAATCGTCCGTCGCCACGCCATACAATAGGTCAATTTCTGCTTGATTAAACATGCCAGGTATTTGGACATAACCATCCTGATGATAGGAATCGATTTGAGCTTGGGTTAACATACGTGTATAATTAGGTTTAGCGATGCCAAATTAATAAATAATATGAGAAATAAATGCGTGGCTAATTCTTAATTTGGTGCTTTTACTTCAGTATTATTTACTGGCTGCGGAGCATTCACCGAAGTCGCTGAACTATTTCCGCTTGGTGTATTTACCGTAGGGCTCGTAGTCGAGGAAACAGGATTTGCTTGCAGCGTGCTCGTCGACGAAGGTCTTGTGTCAACTGTTCCAGCAGGGGTATTCGAAGGTGTAATCGCGGGACTCGCTTGCAAAGGAGTTGTTGCAGCGGATTGCGGTTTGGTTTCTGCTTTTACCTCAGGGGCATTGGCCGGTGCTAATGGAGTCGCAGGAGTTTTAGCCTCTTGGCTCGGCTTTACCTCTGCAGCAGCAGGCTCAGGTTTAACTTCAGGTTTTGGATCTGGTAAAGATTCTAAGACCATCACCCAGTCCAAGCCATATCCTTTAGAAGGTGGTGTGAAAGTCTGAATTCCAGTATTGTTGATGTTATTTTTTGTTGACTTTTCGCCCGTCCTTGGGTTGACCCAAAAGTAAGCTGATTTTTCACCGGGAATTTGGCCCATTTTTAGGCGGAATCTTTTCCCTACGCATGAATAAACAAAAACATAGTCTTTTCCACGAGTCGCTTGGATACGCTCCCCGGGGGTTTCGTCGGACTCAATTAAAATGGATTGATCTGGAATTCGGTCGAGCATGGATTTAGATTCCATTAATTCTCGGGCAAATTTCATTTGGTTTGCACCAGGTAAATCTAAAGCAATTTTCCAAGGAAAATGGGGGCCATTAATTCCGACACGCGTGGAATCATACATTTGCCACACATCATGACAACCATAGGTATGTCCAAAGGCACCCGCAAATAAGTCCAAATAGGCATATTTTCTGATGTCATAGGCACTTGATGTTCCCAAGTCCTTCACGTTAAAACAAACGGGGTGATCTTCGTACATCGGTTCACCGTCGATGATCGGCTTAAAGGGGGCCTTGTTATATAACGTTGATACTTTTAAATAGTGCTCTTGATCTCGGCAATGCCCATTTTGAAACATATTGAAATCTAACCATTCGCTTTGATGAAACCATTCGGCAGAACCTAGGGCATTGGGCTGCGGATGAAAACTCATTAGCACCTTATTGGGTCCACCGGCACCAGCCGTAACTCCTTCAGCTAAAGCATTCCAAATTTCTATTTGTTGGGCATTTTTTGGATTGCGATCGCCTCCCATGATCCAAATCAAATTGGTCTTTTTTTCAAAGCGCTGGCCTATCCATTTTCCATAGGTATTTGCGTTTTTTGCGTTAAAAATTTCTGGCCCTTTTCCCCAGGTCGACTTATCCACTTTGTCTCCCCAAGTTGGGAGCATTGCAATGGTCAGACCAAATTTGCCCGCAATAGTGATCAGAGTATCTACGTGAGCAAAATATTTTTCATTGGGTTTTGTGGGGTCTAAATCGATGAGCGGCAAGTCTCCATTTGCATTAGGTGTTTGCAATCCATCTAATTCCGCTAAGGCCACCGCTTGGATGACGGTGAATCCTTGCTCACTTCTTTTCTTGAAATAATAGGTGGCATCTTCTTTGGAAAGTCGATGAAAAAGTTCCCAGGCTGTATCTCCAAGCCAGAAAAATGGTTTGCCATCGCGTGTAATAAATCGACGATTTTCGCTTACTTGAAACTGCCCAAAAGTGCTTGTGGACCACGTTAAAATAAAAACAAAAACGAATAATAAGCGAATCATGTAAATCGATTTGGTTTGCAAATTTAGCTTGAATTTACACAAATTACATAAAAATGGTTTTTAATTTAACCCATCACTAGAAAGACTAAGGGCTCGCTGTTTAAGTTGAAACAGCTTGATCAAGTCAAAAAATCTGTTTTATATAAAAGTCGAACCCTCTTAAATCAAACGCCTCCTGTTTAGAAGATTGAAAATCTAGCCAATCCTTTTCAAATTTTTTTATTTCAGAGCCACTCATTTTCTTATACAAGCAAATATTACTGCCCAATTCCATATTGAGATAAATACATACTTCTTTATTTTCAAATACAATGGTCCAGTCCTTTGATTGAATAAAAAAATTAGCTGGTAAAATCCAGGCTTGAGAATCATCTATTCGCGTGGGCAAAAAATATATTTTCCCGGGATTGGGATTAAAAAATAGCCCTGATTCCCACAATTGAGATTGAGTTGTACTAATCATTTGTTTATTATATCTACTATGTTAGCGGAATTGAATCAAAATTTCTACTACGCTGCATATTATAAAAAAAAGGAATTTACTCTGTCCTTTCTTGTACCCAATCATCAAAAAGGCGCAAAATATCTCCATTTGTTGCCGAAAAGAAAAAATAATTGTTTTTAATTTTGAACAATTTATTAACACTGTTCATTATTTTTGCAATGTAAATAAAAGCGATGGGAATTTTAGAAAGAAAGGAGAAGCAAAGGGAAGAAATCAGGAAAATGATTTTGGAAGCTTCCATGCAGTTATTTGTCAAGGAGGGTTTTGAAAACGTATCCATTCGGAAAATTGCAGATCTCATTGAGTATAGCCCGACTACCCTTTACATTTATTTTAAGGATAAAAACGAAATCTTATTTCATCTCTGTGAGATGGGATTCGAGCGAATGATCGCGTCTAATTTGGCGCTGATTCAAATTGAAAATCCGATTGACCGACTTTATTTATTGGGTGAAAATTACATCAATTTTGGTCTAGAAAATCCAGAATATTATGATTTAATGTTCATTCAAAATGCTCCCATGAAAACGGTTAGGGAGCAAAATGTGGGTTATTGGCCCAACGGAGATATCGCCCTAGAAACTTTAAAACTAATTATTCAAGAATGCATGGATAAGAAATTAATTCAATCAGGCGACGTGGCCACAATATCCATGGCCGTATGGGCGGTTGCCCATGGCCTAGTTTCGTTAGCGATACGCCAACGACTAGAGCGATTAGTAGAACCCGACAAGGTGGTACAATCCATGCATGAGTCGATTCGTTGGATGATTAATACACTGAAAAAAGCCTAAGAAAATGAAGTTACTGTTACCCTTATTGTTTTTGCTATTCCCATTTGCATGGGTCATGGGCCAAAAATCCATTTTGGATGAATACATCGAAATGGGTTTTCAGCAAAATATCGTACTCCAACAAAAATCTATATCGGCGGAAAAGGCCCTTTTATCTTTACAATCTGCCCAAAGTCTATATCAGCCGACGCTTGCTTTTCAAGGCGGATATCAAACAGGTGAAGGCGGTCGAAGCATTTCATTTCCGGTAGGCGATATGCTTAATCCAGTATATGCCACGTTAAACCAGTTGACAAAAAGCACTGCATTTCCTCAAATTAGTAATGTAGAAACGAACTTCTTTCCTCGAAATTTCTATGATGTTAAATTGACCACTGTCATGCCCATTTACAATCGGGACATCTCGATCAACAAAGAAATCCAGAGTCAAACATTGGGCATTCAAAAGGCAGATATTCAGATATATAAAAGAGAGTTAGCCAAAAACATTAAAATCGCTTATTTAAATTATTTGATGTCCTATAAGGCGATTGGGATCTACCAAAATGGATTGCTTTTGGCCCAAGAGGGCAAAAAAATAAATGAGAAATTATTGGCCAATGGCAAAGGTTTGCCCGCCTATATTCTTAGATCGGAAAATGAAATTGCACAGTTGGGTTCCCAATTATCCGAAGCAGAAAAACAAGCAGAATCTGCCAAAATGTATTTCAATTTTCTTTTAAATCGAGAATTATTAATGGAGATTAAAACCAATTATAATGAGCAGGAAGCGTTAGATATTTTGAAAAAATCGCTAGTCGGAGAGGTAGATCAAAGAGAAGAATTGAGCATGCTGAAACAAGCCATTTCGTTACAGCAGTCGGTCGTAAAAATGAATGAAGGTTTTTATTTACCTAAATTAAACGGCTATTTAAACTTAGGTTCGCAATCGTCCAATTGGGATTTTAATCAGAAATCGGCATACTATTTATTGGGCATGCAAGTAGACATCCCCATCTTTTCAGGCAAACGAAATTTAAACAAAATAAAGCAGTCGGCGATGGATGTTGACATGGCAAAAAAATCACTTGACCTAACCAGCAAGCAAGTCAATCTTGCCCTTCAAATCGCACAACAAAACCTAACACAAACATGGGTTGCTTTCCGAGCAAGTCAGAAGCAAATCGACGTAGCGAATACCTATCAAAAGCTGATAGACAAAGGGTATAAAGAAGGGGTAAATACGTATATAGAAACGTTAGATGCGAGAAGTCAATGGACCAATGCCCATTTATTATTGAATATAAATCAATTTAAAATATTAATCGCCGCAGCCCAAGTAGAACGTGAAGCGGCCACTTATCCTTTAAAAAATGACTAATATGAATCTGATAAAATACCTTTTTTCAAGCTTTGTTTTGATCTTTTTCCTATCCGCCTGTGCTAAGAAAAAAGTGGAAGAACGCACAAATGACTCCGAAATTATTCCGGTCAAAATCATTCCAATAAACCAAGAAGTGGTGGGTCAGTCTATTCATGCTTCGGGTATTTTTACGACGGAAGATGAGACCTATTTAGGATTTAAAATTGGGGGTATTATTCAGAATATTTTGGTTAAAGAAGGAGATGCGATCAAAGCGGGCCAATTGCTAGCCACGCTAAACTTGACTGAAATCAAATCACAAGTCCAACAAGCACAGATTGGGGTTGAAAAAGCAGAACGCGATTTTAAGCGTGCAGGCAATTTATACAAAGACAGTGTGGCAACCTTAGAACAATTCCAAAACAGCAAAACGGCTTTGGATATGGCAAGGCAACAAATTTCAGTGTTAAAATTCAATCAGAATTATGCCGAAATCAGGGCCTTAAAAGCTGGATATGTATTAAAAAAATTAGCCAATGATGGCCAGGTTGTGGGCCCTGGAACACCCATCCTCATGGTCAATGGCGCTACAAATAATTGGGTGTTGAAAGTTGGCCTAAGCGACCAAGACTGGGCATCCGTTTCTATCGGCGATCAAGCCACCGTGACCATTGATACTGAAAAAGATCAAAATTTCTCTGCTACGATTCGGGCAAAATCAGAAGGGGTGGATCCCATTACGGGCACCTTATGGGTTACGTTAAAAACAAATGGAATCCCTACCAAAAAAATTGCTTTAGGGATCTTTGGAAAAGCGAATATCCAGCCTAAGAAAAAAACAAATGCTTGGGTTATTCCATTTGACGCAGTGGTTGAAGGGAATGAAAACGAAGGATTTATATTCATCACAAAAGATGAAAAAACAGCTGAAAAAATACAAGTAAAAATCAGTGGTATGGCACATGGAAAAGTATATGTTACTCAGGGTCTAGAGGACGTAAAAGGAATCATTACCAGTGGAAATGCCTATTTAAATGACGGATCAGCCATTAAAATAATTCGCTAAGTAGCATGAAAATATCAAATTACGCCGTAAAAAATTATCAATTTACCCTCACCATATTCTTAATGATTGTGGTGGTAGGTATCACAACGGTCCTGACAATGCCACGCGCGGAAGATCCTGAAATGAACGCGCCCCAATTTCCTTTGATCGTCGTTTATCCGGGAACAAGTCCAGAAGATTTAGAGGAAATGGTGGTCAAGCCCATTGAGAAGAAATTGTTTGAATTAGAAGATATAAAACGCATCAATACGACTGTCTCGGACGGAGTGGTGATTATGGCTATTTACTGCAATTACAGTGTAAATGTGGATGAAAAATATAGCGAGCTGGTTCGAGAGATTAATAGTTTGAGTGATGAGTTGCCCAAAGATATTGTGAAAATTGACTTGCAAAAAGTCACTCCTACCGGTACGAACATTTTACAAATGGCGCTCGTATCAAACAATGCTTCACAGGATAAATTGAAAATCTATGCTGAGCAATTGCAGGAAGATTTGGAAAAAGTCACAGGCCTAAAGAAAATCGAAATAGCTGGTTTGCCTGATCAATTTGTCAAAGTAGATTTGAATATCGAAAAAATGGCACAAATGATGATTTCGACGGATCGGGTATTTCAAGCCATTCAAAGTGAGATTGCAAATATTCCTGGGGGGAATTTGGTCGAAAATAATAAATCGTTTAACATCAAAACGAGTGGACAATATCGGAACATTGACGAAATTAAAAATACGGTTGTTTTCGCATATCAGGGGAAAAATGTGTTGCTGAAGGATGTGGCTTCTGTCTATTTTAGCTACGGGCCTAATAAGCATATTACTCGGCTCAACGGGAATCGTTGCGTCTTTGTTTCTGCCGCGTTAAAGGGCAACGAAAACATTGCAAATACACAAAAGGAATACCTTCCAGTCATTGAGAATTTCAGGAAAACCTTGCCTTCCAATATCGATTTGGTTGTGCATTTTGATCAAGCATACAACGTTAGTGAACGCTTAAGTGGCTTGTTCAAAGACTTTATGATTGCCATATTACTCGTCGCAATAACACTTCTGCCTTTGGGATTGAGGGCTTCATTGGTCGTGATGATCTCCATTCCACTATCCCTTGCGATTGGAATTATCATGTTAAATTTATTAGGTTATAGCCTAAACCAATTAAGTATTGTGGGTTTTGTGGTCGCCTTAGGATTGTTGGTCGATGATAGTATTGTGGTTGTTGAAAATATCGAACGCTGGATGCGTGAAGGCCACACTAGGTTAGAGGCTACTTTAAAGGCCACAAACCAAATTGGCATGGCGGTTTTAGGCTGCACAATCACGTTAATTGTCGCCTTTATGCCCCTTGTATTTCTACCGGATTCCTCCGGAGATTTTATCAGAAGTCTACCCATGGCGGTCATTTCCTCTATTTTGGCATCCCTATTAGTTTCACTAACGGTCGTTCCATTTTTATCCAGTAGAATCTTAAAAAAACATGAGGGTCATCCGGATGGAAACATTTTTTTAAGAGTCATCAAAAAACTCATATCAGGGAGTTATTCCAAATTGCTAGATGTTGCCATTAAAAAACCGGTCATCACGCTTTTGATTGCGCTAGGTATTTTTATTGCTTCCCTTCAACTATTCCCTATCCTAGGTTTTAGTCTATTCCCGTCCTCAGAAAAACCTCAATTTTTAGTCAATATTTTTAGTCCCATGCAGTCCAATCTTGCCTATACGGATTCCATTTGCAAAAAGATTGAAAAAGAGCTAAAGCAGATCCCGGAGGTACAATTTGTATCGGCCAACGTGGGAAAAGGTAACCCAAGAATTTATTATAATGTTATTCCATTAAATGAGCGCAGTGACTACGCCGGTTTATTTGTCCAATTAAAAGAAGGGACAGGAGCCGCTCGGAAAATTGAAATCATAGACCAACTTAGAAACAAATGGACCCCGTATCCAGGAGCGAAAGTTGAGGTGAAGAACTTTGAGCAAGGGCCACCTGTCGTCGCGCCAGTTGAGGTGCGTATTTTGGGAAAAAATATAGATACCCTGCGGATATTAGCCATTAAGGTAGAAAATTTACTCGCAAAAAATAAGGCGACTATCTATATCAATAACCCATTAAAAAATCTAAAATCAGATATACGCGTTGAAATTGACAAAGAAAAAGCGAGTTCGCTGGGTATCCCAACCGTCAGTATCGATCGAATGGTTCGGATGGTTATTTCCGGTTTTGATTTAGGGAAAATGACGGATAACGATGGAAATGAGTTTACCATACAAGTATCTAAACCCCATTCAAATCAACCTGATCTTCGCGTTTTTGATGATTTATATATCAATAATGTGCAAGGAACAGCTATCCCATTATCACAAGTAGCTCATTTGAAATTAGAGACATCCCCGCAAAGCATTAATCATTTAAATAAATCCCGTTCGGTTTCTATCGGCTCATTTGTTAAAAAAGGATATCTAAATTCTGAGGTCATCAGTGAGGTGGAGTCCTCATTAAAACAGATTAATTTACCCCAGGGATATCGCTTCCAAATGGGCGGTGAAGTAGAAAGTAAAAATGACTCCTTTGGGGGATTTGGAACCATCATTTTAGTCACGATTTTTACATTTATAGCGGTTTTAATTCTAGAATTTGGGACATTTAAAAGTACGCTAATTGTTCTTTCCGTCATTCCATTAGGCATCGTGGGGGCCTTATTAGCGCTCTATTTTACTGGAAATTCTATGTCATTTGTGGCAACGATCGGCATGATTGCCCTCGCCGGGATTGAGGTAAAAAATACCATTTTGTTGGTCGACTTTACGAACCAATTAAGGAGAGAGGGAATGCCGATGGAAGAAGCCATTCGTGAAGCTGGAGAGGTTCGATTTCTGCCCATTATCTTAACGACATTTACCGCAATAGGTGGGTTAATTCCGATTGCCATTTCGACTAATCCGTTGATTTCCCCTCTGGCCATCGTGATGATTGGTGGACTTATTTCATCCACACTTTTATCCCGTATAATAACTCCCGTGGTTTATAAGTTGATCCCACCACGGGTTTAATTGAAAAAATTTAATAATTTGGTCTATCTAAACCTATAAAAAAATGTTTTTAACGATCGCCCTCAGCTTATTAAGTTTTGCACCAGCAGATTCTTTGACCCACCAACTCGTAGTAGGATCCTACACACAGACTGGGAATCCAGGCATTGAAGTATTTGACATCAGCCTTCAAAGTGGAAAATCAAGAAAAGCATACGCTTTGCAAGCGCCAGCAGCATCTTTCCAACATATTTCCGCGGATGGTCAATATTTATTTTCGGTCACAGAAGAAGCCGGAGGGAAGTCGGCCGTCAGTTCCTTTGTAAAAAATACAAAGGGCCAATTTGAAAAATTAAGCTCAAGCTTAACCGTTAGTCCAGGTCCATGTTATGTTTTATACCGGGAGGTGAGCAAAACTTTATATGTGGCCAATTATTCCGGAGGAAGTTTAAGCGTATTCAAAACATTTGAGGGGCGTATTTCACCGGTAAGTCAGATCATTCAATATACGGGATCAAGCGTTCACCCAAGCCGCCAAAAACAACCACATGCTCACATGACGATCCTTTCGCCTGATCAAAATTACCTATATGTAAATGATTTGGGGACGGATAAAATATACCAACATAAAATTTTTGCAGATGGAACCGTGGAAGAAAAATTTACCGCAACGACCGTACCGGCAGGTCAAGGACCTCGCCATTTAATTTTCAATAAAGCTGGCAGCAATGCTTATTTGATTACTGAGTTGAAGGGGCAGGTCGACGTATTTAAAGTGACCAACAACCAATTAAATTTAGTTCAAACTTTGGATGCAGATACGGCAAAATCCCCTGATAAAGGAAGTGCTGATATCCATCTTTCCCCGAATGAAAAGTGGCTGATTAGTTCGAATCGGATAAGTTCGAATGAGTTAACTATTTTCGCCGTGCAAGCTGATGGGCTTTTAAAGAAGGTTAAACATATGACGGTCGCGCGCAAACCTAGAAACTTTAATTTTGACCCAACAGGCCATTTTGTTTATGTGGCAAGTCAAGATGATCACAAAGTGGAAGTATATTCCTTTAACGATCAAACAGGTGAATTAACAAATACGCACCAAGATATTTTGGTGCAGGCACCTGTCAGCCTGCATTTCATTGAAAAAGAAATAGATGCAGAAGCGCAAATTAAGGCCTTAAAAATAGGATTGAAAGCGCCTAGCACTCCGATGGCCAATTACATAAAATGTGTGATTTCGGGAAATATGGTGTATTTATCTGGGCATATTCCAGACAAGCCAGAGGGGGGTCAAGTGGTAGGAAAATTAGGGAAAGAGCTAAGTGTGGAGCAAGGTCAAGCGGCGGCTAGACTCGTGGGCATTAATTTATTATCAACTCTAAAAGCAAACATTGGAGATTTAAATCGGGTGAGAAGAATTGTAAAAGTCAATGGATTTGTGAATTCAGAATCTAATTTTACCCAACAGCCTAGCGTCATGAATGGTTTCTCAAATCTGATGGTCGAAATATTTGGGGAACGTGGCCGACATACCCGTTCAGCAATCGGCGTGAATGTCTTGCCAAATAATGTTGCGGTGGAAATTGATATGGTGATTGAGTTGAAGTAATTAATAAAAAGCAATACAAAATGAAGTTGAAATTTGGGAATCCTTGGTTGGTATTTAGTCCTTTTTTAGCCATTTTCATCTTATTGGTTTTGAAGTTACATTCCGATAAAATGGAGGGCGACGAAAGCAGGTACATCATGTATGCCCAAAATCTTTTACAAGGATTCTACTCCCCAAAAAATGTCGTATTCCTTTGGAATGGCCCTGGCTACCCCCTTTTTTTAGTTCCATTTTTATACTTCAAATTACCCTTACTAACAATCCCTCTAGCGAATGCATGTATGCAATACATGAGCGTTGTTTTTTTATTTAAATCCATTAATGCATATACAAATACCAAAGTAGCCTTCATAGCATCCTCTGCTTGGGGCTTGTACTATCTGGGATACCAAGAAATTCCATCCATACTGACCGAGCCATTTACCTCATTTTTAATGAGTTCTTTGTTGTTGACAATAACCACTTATTACACGAAAGGCAATAAAAATTATTTATATATATCAGGTGTCGTTATTGGGCTAATCGTTCTGACAAAGTTCATCTTTGGGTATATTTTATTGCTCATGCTTATTTTCTGGGCAGCTGTATTCCTATTTTTTCGAATCAAAAATATCGCGAAACCTAAGATAAAAAGCTTACTCATTGCGCTAGGAATTGCCTTTGCAGTAGTCACTCCCTATCTAGCTTATACCTATAATTTAACCGGTAGAGTATTTTACTGGGGCAATAGCGGTGGAATGAATCTTTATTGGATGAGTACTCCGTATGAAAATGAATTCGGTGATTGGTTTCCAGAAACATTGTTTAATGGCCAAGAAGTGGGTGGACCCACATTATATAAAAACCATTTAAGTGATTTTACCTATTTTTTAACCCTGAAAGGAGTTGAGAGCGATGATGCTTACAAAAAAAAGGGGATTGAAAATATCAAAAAACACCCTATAAAGTATCTAAGAAATTGGTTCACAAACCAAGGAAGATTATGGTTTAACTTTCCGCAAACAGGTTTTTCTCACACGGAAAGGGGGTTATTGAGATTCGTGCCTAACGCGATTTTACTAACTTTTTTTATATTATCGCTTTATTTGTGGGGGTTAAATTTCAGAAAATGTCCCCTTGAAATTAATTTTTTGGCCCTCTTTATATTAGCCTATTTAGCCTTGTCTTCGCTGATTTCTGCATTGCCAAGACAACTCACTATTTCAGTTCCTATTTTACTTTTCTGGATTTCGTATATTCAATTTAGAAGCACGAAAGTTAAGATTTCATTCGAAAATTAAATCAAACTTTTCCGGGGACTGCGCGTCCTACAATTCCTGATTCTGCCCCGCGGTCACCACCTTCATGGTATTCAGCATCCTCATTTACATCCCAAACGTCGTATAATTGACTCCCCGAAATAATATTTTTAGCGGCTAACATCGCCGTCATCATGCTATGATCTTGGTTGTTGTATTTATGCATCCCATTTCTACCCACCAAATACAAACCTGGATAAGATTCAAGACCTTCCCGAATATCTAACAAATGCTCTTTATAGTCATGGTCATATACCGGATAAGCTTTGGGCTGGCGTACGACATACCCATCTATCACCGAATTTTCATTCGTCAAGCCTATTTGTGAAATCTCTTTTTTGCCCAAAGCGATCAAATCTTCATTCGAGCTAGTCCATAATCCATCCCCTTCAAAGCAAAAATACTCTAGTCCATAACATGCCATAGAAGGATCAGGAACCATATATGGGCTCCATGATTTAAAATTCTGCACTCGGCCTACTTTAACTTTGGGATCATGAATGTAAATCCAATTATCTGTAAAGGCATCTTCATCCTTACAAATCAAAACCACGGTAAGGAAATCACGGTATCCTAATTTAGAGGCAGCCGTCAACGATTTATGAGGCAAAGAGGGGATAATGCATGGAATTAATTCCCTCATTGGAGCCGAAGAAAGAACATGAGAAAAACCATCTAAAACTTCATTTTTAGACGTATGAACACTCCACAAATCTCCCTTTAATTCTATATTTTTTACTCCCTTATCCATTAAAATTTCCACTCCT
>CAIZMB010000152.1 GCA_903933935.1 uncultured Cytophagaceae bacterium | reverse complement strand
TTAGAAATAACCTCCTTTATACGATCTTCAAGTATATTTCCTTCTATATCAATAAAGAACCAAAATTTGAAATCTTTTGTATCTTTAAATGGTCTTGATTCAATTTTCAATAGATTAATACCGTGTAATTGAAAATCTTGTAAAAGACTTAATAAAGCTCCTGGTTTATCATCATTTCTCAATTTAACTGCTAATGTTGTTTTATCTTTTGCAGACAACTTTAAATTATCAACCTTTGAGATTATATAAAACCGTGTTTGATTAGATTCATTATCTTGAATATTATCAAATAGTATTGGAACATTGTAAATCTTTGCGGCAATATGAGAACATAAGGCTGCAGCACCTATTTCTTCACTGGCTACTTTAGCAGCTTGTGAAGTAGATTCTAATTGGGTAAAAAAGTCTACTTGTTTACTACCAAAATAATCGTTTAAAAAACCCTTGCACTGATTAAAAGCAATATCTTTAGAATAGATTTTAGTTATTTCACTAAAATGATTAACCTTCGTAGCAATACAAAAATTGACAGGAATTATTATTTCAGCAATTATATAAAGATTCTTTTCATTTAGTAGGTCCATGGTTTCTTTCACCATTCCCTCTTGGTTATTTTCAATGGGCACCACACCATATTTTGCTCTACCTGTTTCAACAGATTCGAAAACTGATTTAATATTAGGCAAAGAAACGTACTCAGCAACTGCTCCAAACCGATTTTCAGCAGCTTGATGAGTAAAACTGCCCTCTGGCCCTAAAAATGAAATTAATTCTGGAAGTTCAAGATTACGAGATACACCAAAGATTTCTAAGTATATTGCTTCAACAGCAGACCTTGTTAATTTACCAAGATCTTTATTTACTAAGCGTTCAATAATTTCTTTTTCACGGTCAGGATGATAAATAACAGCGTTACTTTGACGTTTAAGTTGACCTACCAAATCAACGATATCCATACGTTGCTTTAATAACTCTAAAATAGAATCATCAATTCCATCAATTTTATTTCTTAATGATATAAGTTCATTCATGAATAAAAGGCTTATTTTTCTAACTAACCATTATAGTTCAGTTAATTATTTAAATTATTTAAGTTTGCTTTTTTCTCCTCAGCTAATTCTAAACGCTTTAATTTATTTATGTTAGTATATTGAGAATTCGCACCATCTAATTTGGAAATATTTCTTGATAATAGATAGGCGACAATACAGTATAAAATAAAACATGATAAATAAAGAACAAATTTAATATTATTAGAAAACTGATTTAAAAATTCACTGTAAATATAAATAGCTAATAAATTAAAAATTAAAAGAACTAAAGTTGCATTCCAATGACTTAAGTTTCTGTCCAATAAAATATGGTGAAAGTGATTTCTATCACCTTTAAATGGTGATTTCCCTGATATTAAACGTATAATAAACATTCTTAAAGTATCAAATAATGGCAATATCAATATAACCATTACCAATATCGGTGCATCATTTTCTAAATTCGAATCATAAGCATATGAACTATTTATCGTAATAAATTTAATAGAGAAAAATGAAACAAGGAACCCTAAAATTAAAGATCCAGTATCACCCATAAAGATCTTATTCTTAATTGAAAAATTATACCTCAAAAAACCTAATAATGAACCTCCAAGAGATACAGACAAAATAACATAGGCAAATAAATTCAACTTATAGAAAAGAATAGCAAAACATATAGATGCAAGAAATCCAAATGACACTGCTAAGCCATCTATTCCATCTATTAGATTAACTGCATTAGTTAAAACAATAAATATAAATGTGGTTAAAACCACACCTGGTAAATAAGAAATTGAATTGTATCCAAAAAAACCATATAAATTAGTAATTCGTAAATCCCCTAATGTTATCAATAATAAAGAGGCTGCAATTTGA
>CAIZMB010000151.1 GCA_903933935.1 uncultured Cytophagaceae bacterium | reverse complement strand
ATGCCCCCATTCAGAGATGCAATGTGCCTCATCGATCGCTACAAAAGAGATATTGGCCTGCTTTAAAAAGTTTAAATTTTCTTGCTTATTTAATGATTCAGGGGCGATATACAATAACTTTACCTGGCCATTAATCACTTCGCTTTTCACCCGATTTATTTCTGCGCGGGTTAATGAAGAATTTAAAAATTGCGCATTGATGCCAAAAGCAACCATTTGGTCCACCTGATTTTTCATCAAGGCAATTAACGGTGAAATGACAATCGCTGTACCCGGTAAGACAATAGCAGGCAATTGATAGCAAAGAGATTTACCAGCGCCCGTAGGCATTAATACAAAACTATTATTTCCCTGTAACGTATTTTGAATGATGGCTTCCTGCTCCCCCCGGAATTGACTAAACCCAAAGGTTTTTTTCAGTTCTTTACTCAGTAATTCTTTTGTTATAGTAATCGGCATATAGTTCAAGTCGGCTGAATTGTTTTGTCCTTTTGTTTTCTAACGATTTATTCAAACCCTTAGAAAACCTTCTAAATTTGAAATTAAACAAAAATATCCAATCCACAGCAAAAAAGATTAGTAATTAAGGTTGAGTCCAATTTTATCAGGAAATGACGCTATGAAGTTCCACGATATATGGAATATATCGACTTAAATAGGTGTATTTAGCGCGGTCTAACGCATTCTGTTTGAGGATTGTACCAGCATTTCATCTTTTCGGATGAGGCGATTTGCAATCATATTAGCCAATAATGCGACGACCATGGCATAAAATCCGAAGCCATAAGCTCCTTGGTTTTCCGGTTCAAAAACAGGCATCGCTTGTTTGAAAATAATCCAAAAAGTATAGGCCATCGAACCAGCTATTAATAATGAATTTACTAGGCCGAGGGTCATTTGGCGCACTCTATTTTTAAATGAAAATAGGATGAGTATTGTTAAAAGCGTCGATGCGATTAACAATAGGGCTAGAGCAAGATGGGAATGATCATTAACAATAGCTCCGTTTTGCGAGATGGACCAGTGCGTATTAGTCATTTCCGCACTTTGTCCCGAATTGCCTGTTTTTATCCATATAGGTAAACCATATCCTACTAAGCTTTGTGCTAAAACAACGATGGCTAAAAAAATGGATTGTGGTCTTTGTATCATCTTTAATCTTATTTTAAAATGTAAAATTAATTATTTTCTTGAAATTGTTTGGCGGCAATTTTAGCAGAAGAAAGACATAATGGGATTCCCCCTCCTGGATGGACACTTCCACCCACCCAATATAAATTTTTAATCGCAGATCTATAATTGGGATGTCTTAAAAATGCAGCAAATTTATTATTAGATGCATTTCCGTAAAGCGCACCCCCTGATGAAGACGTTCTACTCTCGATCGAACGTGGGTCTAAAATGTCTTCCGCGACGATGTAGGGTCCAACATCCATCCCTAAGCATTTTGAGATTTTTCGAATGACATTCGCTTTTGTTTTTTGAACTAAATCATCCCAATCCTGACCCTCATTTGCAGGTGCATTGATTAAAATAAACCAATTTTCACAACCCTCGGGGGCATCCTCTGTAGCCACTTTACTCGAAATATGAAGATAAACCGTGGGGTCATCTAACAGCGTTTTTTCTTCAAAAATACATTTGAATTCCTCCTTATATTGATCAGAAAAGAAAATATTATGAACCGCTAAAGCATCAAATTTTCGATTCATTCCCCAATAAAATATAACGCCGGAGCTAGACCGTTCTTGGTTCAAAAGCTTTTTCGGGGCTTGAATTTGGGGCAACAGATTTTTATAGCTTGGCCTAATGTCCATATTACTCGCAACGTGATCAAAGGCAAATGTGCCTTTGGCTGTTTTTATGCCCACGGCTCGCTGGTTCTCAGTCACAATTTCCTCCACCTTCTCATTCATCCTAAATTCGACACCTAATTCCTTGGCCAATTGGCATAATGAGTTGGTAATGGAAATCATGCCCCCCACTGGCATAAACGCGCCAATATTATATTCTAAGTTAGGAATAACGGATAATGTCGCAGGGGTTTGATACGGATTTGAGCCATTATAGGTGGCATATCGGTCAAATAACTGAACCGTTTTTGGATGTTTAAATTTTCTCGCATGGTAGGCATGCATGGTTGAAAACAAACCCAAATTTGGGATGTTCAAATAGCCCCTCATGGCCTTTTTACTAGTCCACGTGCTGAGATCTTGAAGTGAATTTTCTAAAAACAGTTCACTAATGATTTCATATTTATGTTGGAGTCCCTTTAAAAATGCAGCTATATTGGCTTCGTCCTCTCCTAAGATTTTGGCCATTTCCGAGGCGGTTTCAAGTGGATTCGCATGGGTGGAAAGCTGAGTTCCATCGGTCCAAAAGTATTTGCAAATTTCAGGCAATCGGACGTAATTAAAATAATCTTTTGGGTTTTTGCCAGCGAGCTCAAAAAGCTCGTCTACAAGCTTTGGCAAAGTGAAAAGAGAAGGGCCCGCATCAAAGCGATAGCCACCTAAATCAATTTGTGATAATTTGCCACCGGGATATCCATTGGCCTCGAAAACAACTACTTTTTGGCCCAAACAAGCCATCCGAATGGCTAATGCAATTCCGCCTATACCTGATCCAACAATTCCGAAATTAGCCATAAACACACAAAAATTTCAAAGCACTAATTTAAGGATTTAAAGAATAAACAGCTAAATGTTTTTCCCTCAATCCAATTTCAGTAATTTTGCACAAATTTAATTGGCACAAGAAAATATGTTACGTACACACACGAACGGAGAATTGCGGATCACAGAGGTAGGTCAAGAAGTGACTTTATGTGGCTGGGTTCATAAATCAAGAGATAAAGGAGGGATGATTTGGGTGGATTTAAGAGACCGTTATGGCATAACGCAGTTGATGTTAGAAGAGGGGGAATCGAGTCCTGAGGCACTTGCCATTGCAAGAGGTTTGGGCCGCGAGTTTGTGATAGAGGCTACAGGTGTTGTCGTGGAGCGTTTAGCCAAGAATGATAAATTGCCCACTGGCGATATTGAAATAAAAATTAAAAACATCCGAATTTTGAATCCCGCAAAACTTCCGCCTTTTTTAATCGAGGACGAAACGGATGGAGGGGATGATATTCGAATGAAATATCGGTATTTAGATTTACGAAGAAATCCGATCCGTGAGAGTCTTCGTCTACGTCACCAAGTGGCTAGGGAAGTTCGTAATTACTTAGATAACAAGGATTTTATTGAGGTGGAAACACCTGTGTTGATTAAATCAACTCCTGAAGGTGCCAGGGATTTTGTTGTTCCTTCCCGCATGAATCCAGGTGAATTCTATGCACTTCCTCAATCTCCGCAGACGTTTAAGCAATTATTAATGGTGTCCGGATTTGATCGTTATTATCAATTGGTCAAGTGTTTTAGGGATGAAGATTTGCGCGCAGATCGCCAACCGGAATTTACGCAGATTGATTGCGAGATGTCATTTGTGGAGCAAGAAGATATATTAAATATGTTTGAAGGGTTGATCCGACATTTGTTTTTGCAGGTTAAGAAAATCGATATTGGTGCGGTGTCTAGGATGACCTACGCGGATGCGATGAAATGGTATGGATCTGATAAGCCTGATATTAGGTTTGACATGAAATTTGTTGAATTTAAAGCGGAGGGAGTGGATTTAACTTCAGGGAAAGATTTTCAAGTGTTTGACTCTGCCAATACAGTGGTCGGAATTTGTGTGAAAGGGGCCGCGGAGTATACACGTAAGCAATTAGATGAGTTGACCGATTTTGTACGCCGACCACAAATAGGAGCTAAAGGATTAATTTATGCGCGTGTTCAACCTGATGGGATTGTGAAATCCTCGGTAGACAAATTTTATAGCGAAGAGGATCTTGCCATTTGGGCAAAAGCTTGCAACGCTGAACCAGGAGATTTGATTTTAATCTTATCAGGTGATGGCGATAAGGTGCGTAAGCAGTTGAACGAATTGCGTTTAGAAATGGGGACAAGATTAGGCTTGAGAGATCCAGATAATTATCAAGTTCACTGGGTAGTCGATTTCCCATTATTAGAATATGGGGAAGAGGAAGATCGCTGGTTTGCGATGCATCATCCATTTACGAGTCCAAAACCGGAAGATATTCCTTTGATGGAGGCAGGAGATTTCGGAAAAGTTAGAGCAAATGCCTACGATTTAGTCATTAATGGAGTGGAAGTAGGTGGTGGATCGATTCGTATTTTCCAAAAGGATTTGCAATCTAAGATGTTTGAGGTTTTGGGCTTTTCTCCTGAAGAGGCCAAAGCTCAATTCGGCTTTTTATTAGACGCCTTTGAGTATGGCGCTCCTCCACATGGGGGCTTAGCATTTGGTTTCGACCGCTTGTGCTCTTTATTTGGAGGCACTGATTCGATTCGGGATTACATTGCATTCCCTAAAAACAATGCGGGCCGAGATGTCATGATCGACTCGCCATCCCCACTCGCTCAAGCTCAGCTAGACGAGTTAAAAATTAAAACAAATTTGTAGAAAAAAAAGGCCTGAATTTTCAGGCCTTTTTCATTTATTCAAATTCGTATTTAAAGACAGGGCTCTCCCACTCTCCAGCAGAAATATTCACCACTTCTTTTATTTCACCTTTATGAATATCAAAAACCCATCCGTGCAAATGAGGTAATTGACTATTTCCCCACGCTTTTTGTACGATGGTTGTTTTAGCCAAATTTTGAATTTGTTCTTTAACGTTCAATTCCACCATTGCATTAAAGCGAGATTGTTCATCTCCAATGGCCTGCAACTCATCATAGTGTTTTTCATAAACCTCCTTGATGTTTCTTAACCATTTATTAATTAAGCCAAAGTCCTTATTGGTCATGGCAGCTTTTACGCCCCCGCAATTATAATGACCGCATACAATGATATGCCTGATTTTTAAAACTTCAACAGCATATTGCAAAACGGATAAAAGGTTCATGTCTGTGTGAACCACCATGTTAGCCACATTTCGATGAACAAAAATTTCACCTGGATCTGCATGGGTAATTTCCTCAGCCGGTACTCTAGAATCTGCGCAACCAATCCAAAGAAATAGTGGATTTTGATCCTTAGATAAATCGTCAAAATAATGCTCGTCCACTTCAAGACGCTCGCTGGCCCATGCCTTGTTACTTAGAAGTAGTTTTTTATATTCTTTCATTTTTATTTTTGTTTAAAATCAACATCAATGCCACGTTCTTTGGCCGTTGACATAAATTCACTGATTAATAATTTAATGTCATGATCCATGAAATGCACTTTTGATGCGTCAATGTAGACCTCCGAACCCGTTGGTATTTTTCTAAATGCTTCTTTTAACGACAATTTATGAAGGAAAGTGACATCTTTTTGGAATTTAATTAATACCTCATTTCCATTATAGAAGACGGAAAATACAGATTCGTAATTGGTTAAAACTACAAAAATCAAACCAATAAACGTACCAATAAAAATCCCCCATAACAAATCTATTCCTACAACCGCAATGATGGTTGCGATGAACGGAATCCATTGTTTCCAACCTTCGGCAAATATTTTTTTGAATTCTTTAGGATGGGCCAATTTATATCCGGTGTACAGTAAAATACTAGCCAAACATGATAATGGAATCTTGTTTAAATATAGAGGTAGGAATAGAACTGCTACCACTAACAATAAACCATGTATGAAGCTAGACATTCGAGTTTTTCCACCAGCATAGACATTTGTTGAAGATCGAACGATCACAGATGTAATAGGTAATCCACCCAATAAGCCACTCGTTAAATTGCCAACTCCCTGAGCAACCAATTCTCTGTCGGCCGACGAAATTCGCTTTAAAGGGTCTAAAGAATCAATGGCCTCCAAAGAAAGTAATGT
Organism: uncultured Cytophagaceae bacterium; assembly: GCA_903933935.1. Lineage (GTDB taxonomy): Bacteria > Bacteroidota > Bacteroidia > Cytophagales > Spirosomataceae > Aquirufa. The sequence continues at coordinate 1,151 of CAIZMB010000151.1, read as the reverse complement.
TTCTAAACTGGCCACAATGGCCAGTGTGATGGCAATGGAATAGATGGCAGGATTAGTCAAAAAACTCCAATCTGGTCTGGCAAGCCCGCCAGCTAATTCGCCAATTGAATTGAATAAAGGCAAATTAACCATGTGCTCTTGTGAATTGCCCAAATACATTTCAGGAGAATTTGTTTTTAATAGTTCATTTATTAGAACCCCAGTCAATACCACACACAAGGAAGCAGGAATTGCCGTCAAAAACGTAATTTTTCGAATAATCCAGGGCCAAGAAAACAAAATGATAAGCCCTGAAAATGCGATGATAAATGCTCCCGGTTTTAGCGTATCAAAAGCTGATAGGATTTCAGAAAATGTATTTTGTCCATCAGAACTTTGAGTAAACTCAAACTCTCCTATAAAATCTAAATCATCCCCAATCGCATGTGGAATTTGCTTTAAGATAATAACAATGCCTATGGCAACCAGCATGCCTCGAATTACGGAAGAAGGGAAAAAGCTCCCAATCTTGCCTAATTTTAGTACACCTAATGCCACTTGGATAAGGCCTGCTAAAATAACAGCCACTAAAAATCCTTGAAAAGAACCTAGTGTTGTAATGGCATTAGCTACAATAATGGTAAGCCCAGCTGCTGGTCCACTGACAGATAATTCAGATCCTGAAATAAGGGTAACAATAACACCCCCTATTATTCCGGCAATTAAGCCTGACATTAATGGCGCTCCTGAGGCGAGCGCAATTCCAAGACACAAAGGCAATGCGACTAAAAATACTGCAATGCCTGATTTCCAATCACCTGAAATGATTGCTTTAATATTAGAAGTAATATTCATATTGATTATTTAATATTTCTATAAAATTGAAATTTATGCAATCAATTTAGCGTCTGGAGGAGTGAATTGAGGTTTTAAAAACGGCTTTGAAAGCCTAAATTTTCTATCCTTTGATATTAAACTTTCTTTTAAATGGATAAAAGTAAATTGAATGTCTTTTTTTGAAAAAAAACACTTTGAGTTATTTTCATCTTCGTCGTTTACTTCATCATCTTCTTCCGCATCATTTGATATGTTTAATTGGAGCGTGAATTCATGTGCATGAAAACTTTCTTCGGTATGCCACGTGAATTGAGATGTTTGAATTTTTGAAATGT
>CAIZMB010000150.1 GCA_903933935.1 uncultured Cytophagaceae bacterium | reverse complement strand
CTGGTGGTGATACACACCTTTATAGCAATCACATGGAACAAGTTGACCTACAATTGACCCGTAGCCCTCGGCCATTGCCCACCATGCGAATCAATCCAAACAAGAAAGATATACTCGATTTTGTTTATGAAGATTTTACCTTAGAAAATTACGATCCATATCCAGGCATTAAAGCACCTGTAGCTATTTAGGCAATCAGCATTTTGATTATTTCCGCGGAATTAAGTCCTTTGGATTCTGCCTTATATGATAAAATAATACGGTGTTGTAATACTGCCACTGCAACTTCACGAACATCTTCTACGTTAGGAGAATATCGACCATGCATCAATGACCTACATTTTGCCGCCAAAATTAAATTCTGAGAAGCGCGTGGTCCAGCACCCCATGTAATAAATTCTTTGGTCAATTCTGTCGCCAAATCATTATCGGGTCTCGTTTTATGTACCAATGTAACGGCCGCTTCAACCACATGATCTGAAACGGGCACACGCCTAATCAAATCTTGATAAGCTAATAAAGAACTAATCGTCAATAACGGTTTAATGTCATCATCTTCCCTGTTTTGTTCCGTCATGCGAACCACATTCATCTCATCCTGAAAACTAGGGTACTCTAATTTGATCATGAATAAAAAACGATCTAATTGGGCCTCCGGTAGCGGATAAGTCCCCTCCTGCTCAATCGGGTTTTGAGTAGCAAACACCAAAAAAGGGTTAGGTAATTCAAAGCTTGTACCTGAGACAGACACCGTTTCCTCTTGCATTGCTTCTAAAAGCGCAGATTGAGTTTTGGGTGGAGTCCGATTAATCTCGTCAGCCAAAACTAAATTCGTAAATACAGGACCACGATTAAATACAAAGTTTCGATTGGCATCTAAAATTTCAGATCCTATGATATCAGAAGGCATTAAATCGGGTGTAAACTGGATCCGTTTAAAATCCAAAGCGACCAATGAAGAAATGGTGTGAACTAATCGAGTCTTTGCCAAACCTGGAACTCCGACCAACAAACAATGACCTTGACAAAATAATGCATTAAGCATTAATTCAATCGTTAAATCTTGACCCACTATCCTTTCATGAATAGCTGATTTTAAAGCCTGAATGTCTTCAAAAAATGTTTCGGCAAGTTTAACGTCGTTCATCATTATTATTGAGAAGCTCCTCCAGATGATCCGCCAACAGTCCCTAGCGTATTGCAACTCTTAAACTCATCATCTATGTAAATAAATACGTCTTCCTTCGCTTTTAAAAACCATTTTTCAATTGCATCATTCTTCTTCCGTGTCAAAGCAATATTTGAAATTTTCTGATAATCCTCTTTCATATTAGCGAAATGAGGCGGATGTTTTGCTTTAAAATATAAAATTCGAACAGCACTTCGGCCATCTTCTGTACGGTAAGGAATAGGTGTGGAAATTGTTCCTACTTTCATGGAATCAATCGAAAAATACAAACCTGGTTCCATCGTTCCGTCAAAAGGAATGCGGTATGAGCGACTTCCCATATCCATAATTAACCCCCCAGCATCTTGCGTTCCTTTATCCTGAGAATGATCACGCGCAGCAGCATCAAACTTAATTGAATCACGTTGGATCAAAACTCGAATACTATCTAAATATTTAGTAGGTTCTGTTAAATCTAATTTTTGATAATCCGGTCTAAGCAAAATATGTCTCGCATGATACTCCTGACCCCTTACATCCAATAGTTGAATCATGTGGAAACCAAACTCACTTTCGACCACTTCCGACATTTGATTTGGCTTTAATTTCAAAGCAGCCGCCTCAAACGGTGCCACCATCTGACCACGCTTAGAAAAACCTAAATCTCCCCCACGTTTACCACTTCCCAAATCCTCTGAATATAATTTCGCCAATTCTTCAAAGCTTTCCCCCTTTTCAATACGGCGGCGATAATCTAATAACCGAGAAATTAATTCATTTTTTTGATCCTTATTGGGTTGGGCTAAACGAATGATATGACCCACCTCAACTTCAGAAGGAAGATATGGCAATGAGTCCGTCGGAATCGTAGCAAAAAATGCAGCCACTTCCTTAGGTGTTATTTTTACGTCATCCGTGATTTTGTCCTGCATTTTACGACCCGTCATCTGCTCTTTCAAATTCGCCCTCAATTCCTCTTTCATGGTAGCGATGGGTTTGCCAAAAGCCTCCACAATATTCTTTGCTGTTCCATATTGCTGCTCCATTTGGTCCATTCGAGAATTCAACTCCATTTCAATACGCTTATCTTCGACAATGACTGAGTCAATTTCTGCTTTTGCCAACATAAGCTTATTGATCACTAATCCTTCCAAAATTTGGCAACGATCTGGAGTATTGGCCTGACCACTCGATTGATATTGCTGAAATTGTTGTTCAATCTCTGATTTTAGGATATAATGATTATCCACTTTAGCGATAATTTTATCCAATAACTGAGCCGTATTTGCTTCTTGAGCCACACTTGTGATCGAAATTAAACAACCCACCACTCCTAAAAATAAATTCTTAATCCTCATCATTTCTATTGCATTATTTTATTTAACTCATCCTCTTGCCGGATGATAGGAAAACTCTGTTTCAAATTTAATATCCACTTTTGTTCTAAATCAGCTTGTAAATTCCTAATAATTGAACTTCTAGCCTCAGCAAAACTCTTTAACCGCTCTTTCTCAATATTTTTAACGTCTACAAAATAATATCTACCCGCTTTTTCAAAATTCTTTTTTCCTACTTCCCACGGAATACTATCCAATATCGCATTTTCTCCACGTTTAAAAAAACCTTCTTCTGCCAATAAACTCATTGGTTTAATCGCATTAAACCGTTTGACAACATCTTCCATCGATTGAGAATAAAACTTTAATGAGACTCGAGAGTTTTTAGCTTTATCTGTTTTCGAAGCGGACTTCAAATTTCCCTCTAATTTTTCAATTATCCGAGTGTTTGCAATTCCCTTTTTATTTAAATATGAGGCAACCCGATTAATTCTTCCTTGAGCCAGACTATCCAATTCACTTGAATCATGATGTCCAGAAATTTCAATAACATACTCTCTATTCTTAGCCAACAAAATAAACAATTCTTGTAAAAGTTTTGAAGACACTTCGGTCAATTCACTTTGTCCGAACTGAAATAAAAGATCAGGAAAGCGTTTGTTCATCGGGTAGGGCGCCGACTTTAATAACTCCAAAGCATCTGTGAGAGTTTTAGGATTATCTGCACTAAAAAATTTAGCTTCCAAACGACTTGGCATCGTGAACTTTATCTCATTTGAAGCATAGTATTTTTGTTGGCGTACCGAATCTAAAGAAGGCTCAAAAATCTCCCTTTCCGTGATTTTACTAAACAAGCTCCCCTCATAAAATTCTTTCATTTGGTCCTTAAAGGCGGGGTATTTTACTTCCAAATGTTGTTCCTCCGCTTGAAGCGTAAACAAATCTATAAACTGCTCTAACCAAAACTCTTCCGAAATAGTCGGCAAATAACCTAAAGCCTTAATCTTTTTTCTTTGTTGGTCTACAATAAAAGCATAAAACTCCTTAATCGTAAAAGACTTTTCGTCTATGGAAAACAATGGAAAATTTAGATATACCTCATCACCAACACGGTCCTGAGCAAACCGTTCAAGAGCCACTTTTTTGTTGGCCTCATTAATGACAACTTTATTTTCTTGACGCACGCGCTTCATGAAAGAAGCCTTTATGATGGCGCTACGCTCAGAATCAGTCAACACCTTTTGCCTTAAATATTCCGCCATTTCCTCATAACTCAATATAGGCTTTTTATCCAATAATTTAAAGATTTGCCAACCTAAATTGGTCCGAATAGGTTCTGTGTAATCACCCAAACGTTGGATACCAAATAATTTATCTTGTAGTTCTTCTGATAATTCAGACGAAGAATACCAACGCCTTAATTCGCCTCCTCTGCCCTTTGAATAAGGATCCTCTGAAAAGTTTCTACAAATTGTTTCAAATGTATCCTCCCCTTTTGCTAAATACTTTTGTACCTGATCGATCTTATTCTTTGCCTCCACTTGTAAATTTGTAGCTGCAGTAACAGGCACAGAAATTAAAATATGAGCTAAACGTATCTTGCCTTGATTAGGTCGAATATCCAAAACTTTGATGATGTGATATCCAGTCTCAGTTCGGATAATACCCGAATGCTGCCCCTTCTCTAGAGCATAAATTGCATTTTCAATCGGATATTTTGTTTGAAGTATAGAGACATATCCTAATAATCCTCCCCGGGACGCTGACATTTCATCCTCAGAAACCTTCGTAGCTAAGTTCCGAAAATCTTCACCTGCGACCAGTTTTTTGCGAATGTTGTCAATTTTCTGAAAGGCCAACAAGGTATCCGCTGCGCTTGGATTTATAGGTAATTTCACGAGAATCTGCGCAATCTGCTTTTCATATTTTGATCGCTGATAGGCTTCCCTAACCAACGACTCCAATTGATCATTATCGATCAAGTATGGACTGGCTAATTCCTTCCTAAAACTCTGATATTCATCTTGAAATCCAGGAGACGAAGGTATTTTAGCCTCCTCAGCAGCTAATATCTTGATTTGATAATCAATGTAATCCGACAAAAACTTTTGCTTATTCCCTGATTTGATACTATCACTTTCTAATAGTCGCCTGTAATCTTTCTCAAAAAGGGATGAACTGATTTTCTTATTTCCTATTTGCAACACAAAGTCAGACTGAGCCTTAGAAAAATTAGACAATAAGCCAACTCCCAAAAACAATAAAAATAAAAACCGTATTTTTAAACGCATAAAAATTAAAATCTTTTGGTCTTTTTTGACCTAGATAAGCCCATAAAATTACGAAAAATCATTGATAAAGTGATCTATTTGACAATATCCTTGACCTTTATTTCATACCCAAATTCATAATGAAAGGAATTTATGGCTGATTCTTTACCCTTCCAATGAATGTACTTAATTCTGGGTCTATCATTAAGCAACAAATCATCCCAACTCCATACCACTTCAGAAATACCTAATAAATCATCTCGATCCAAGTTGGCTAAGAAATCTAATCCCATAGAACTTAATCTCGTGCCCCACAAAAACCAACCCAATGGATTGCTTGCAGAACTCCACTCAATAAATGTCAAAGGGATTTGAAGCGCATTGCTGTACATGCCGACTTTGTTTAAAAATTTTTGACTCTTTGAATAGTCATCTATTTCCCAAAGAGCTATTTGTATGCCTAATTTTTGTCCTTCTTTTAATTCCAACTGCAAACCAGGTATTGAATCCAAACTCAATTTGGCTCCTCTTTTAACCTTCCCTAGGTAATGCGTTCCGTGTGCTGCTTTAACTACTGAATCTTTTTCAACCACACTGAGACTATAGGTAACAAACAACTCATCAAATTGCGTTAAATTTTCTTGTATATCGTGTGCGATTAAAGGCTTAAGCTGTAAATCAACTTGCTTGCTTATAAACTGAACTTTCCTGCTAGCTACATTTGCTTTTGGGTACAAATGTTTAGCCGAATGGCACCCAAACAAGCACACAGCAAACAGTATTATGAATTTTTGCATTAATTTCCCTGAGGTTCTTGTTGGGTCAAACAATGAAAACTTCCTTGCCCCCAAATAATCTTTTTGGCCGATAAGCCTATAACGGGTCTATCCGTAAATAATTGTGTTAAGAGATTTAAAGCGATCTCATCTTGAGGACAATCAAAGGTAGGAACGAGAACCCCCGCATTAGAAATGTAAAAATTGGCATACGAACCAGGCGCCCGAAATTCATCAATGATTACTGGGTCTGGCATAGGTAATTCAACAATAGTAAGCTGCTTACCCGATATTAAACGCATTTGAGATAATTCGTGTAAATTTTTTGCTAATACCGCATGATTTTCATCGGACTTTTTAGGCTCCACCATGGCGATAACAGTATCTGAATTTACAAACCGAACCGTATCGTCAATGTGTCCATCCGTATCATCTCCTACTATCCCATCACTCACCCAAAGCACTTGGTCCACTCCATAATACTCCATGAGGTATTCTTCAATTTGACCCTGGTTTAAATGAGGGTTTCTGTTGGGGTTCAACAAACAAGACCTACTTGTCAACAAAGTTCCTGCACCATTAAACTCAACTGAGCCGCCTTCCATGATAATTTTGGGTTGAGCAAAAGGTAAACCTAAAGACTGAGCAATCTGAACAGGTATTTTATTATCATCATCAAATGGCGGATATTTACCACCCCAAGCATTATACTCCCAATCTACGATCATTCGAGAATCAGAATACGGATGGATTAAAAACGCAGGTCCATGATCTCGGCACCAGGCATCATTCGTCGGTCGGATATGGTATTTAATTTGCTCGGGACTTATCCCATACACAGGTAATTGGCCCTCAATAAACTCTTTTAACGCAAGATCATGGACATTGATATTCACTTTTTCCCCTACCGAAATAGCCTTGATCAACTGAAAATATTCAGGATACATGTCAGGCAATTTTTCTGCTTGCCATGAGTGGTCATTATGCGGAAAAGTAATCCAAGTGGCCTTATGAGGATGCCATTCGGGAGGAAAATAAAATCCTTGTGATTTTGGAGTCATGCCCATGCAATTATAATTGTGCGATCAAACGTAAGCCTTCTAAGGTGATCAACTTGTTTACCTCGTCAAACGAAGATTCTAAAGGAGTCAAAATAGAAGATAAGCCACCCGTGGCTAACACTTTAATGTGAGCACCTTTCTCCGCTTTGATTTGAAAAATCATTTCCTTCACTAAACCCACATAACCCCATAATATCCCTGATTGAATCGCTGAAACAGTATCAAACCCTAAAGCCGATTCAGGCATTTCAAGAGGTACTTCAGGTAATTGGGCCGTCTGTGAAAACAAAGATTTCACCGCTGTTTTCAATCCTGGGGCAATGGAAACACCTTGCATCTTTCCATTTGCATCCACTAATGTAAAAGTTAATGCGGTACCAAAATCTACAATAAGCACATCTGTTTTATAATTCAAATGCGCGTACACTGAATTAGCGACTAAGTCAGAACCAATTTCATCTGGACTAATCACCTCAATGGGCAAATTCACATACAACTCAGTGCCCATGCACATCGATTTTTTACCCGACCAAAAATCAACACCTTTCTGAATTTGTGGTAAAACAGATGGAACCACCGAACTGATTAAAATGGAGTCAGGTTGATAAGATTCAAACCCCTTCTCTTTTAATTCTCGAACTAGCCACATTTGCAAGCGCAATGGGCTCCATGGCTGATGGGTGGGAGTACGTAAAATAGCTTTCCACGAATTCTCGGCATAAAATCCAAATACGATGTCCGTATTTCCAATGTCAATGACTAATAGCATAATTAAGCGGGTAAATCTTTTTCTAATCCAGCAGATAAGATGGGAAATCTTAACCAAGATTTAGGGTCTAAACTATAATCATCCACATGAAATCCAGGTGCATAACGCTCCCGTTTCCATTGATTTCTTGCCCAAAGCCTATAAAAACGATGTGTAAATTCAATTAATTTATCTTTCGGAAACTTGGATTGATACAACTCAATAATAAGTTCCTGACATTCTGAAGGAGATTTTCGATCATAAAATGCCAAACGCTCCAAATCATTTAAAATAGGATAAGGCATCAAATCTTCCTCATCCACCTGATGGCTTCCCAATGGCCTAAGTTCAGCACTAGGCTCAAGCGAGTTAACCCGATGTAAACCTACCATTTTGTGGCCATCAACCGGTCCTAGCATTTCCGCCCAAATCAACCATTTTCTCAAAAACGTTTTATCAATTCCGGCAATAGGCGAAATAGATCCCGAAGTATCTCCATCCATCGTCGCATATCCAACACTTGCCTCTGATCGATTTGAAGTAGCTAAAAGTAATGCATTATTAATATTGGCAAACATCCACGCGCTTGGACTTCTTACCCGAGCTTGAACATTTTGCAACGTAATGTCATCTGATTCCCAAGATAAGGTGCGATCAATGGCGCCCTCTATTAAGGTTCGATAGCCCTTCACCAGTGCATCAATATCAATTTCAAAGTGAGTCGAACCTATAAATTCAGCTAACTCTTTTGCTGATTGACGCGTGTCAGTAGATGAATTAACCGTTCCTTGATAGATCGTTGTCAACAATTTTGATAATAATCCACGCATATCTGAAACCGAATTCATCCACGGTATATAGGCTAACTTTTGCTTGAGTCCCTCAAACCCTAATTCTTTTTCTGCCAAATGCATTGCCATATAACAAAGCGAACTAATGGCCGAGGAATCTGCACCGCCAGATAAGGAAACCACATATCCGAAGGATTTAGATTTTCTCAAATAATCAAATAGGCCTAAAGAAATAGCCCGAGCAAATTCCTCTTCTTTCTTATATTCAGAATATTCCCATGAATTTATGGCAATTTCTGTGACAGCTTCATCTGTTTCAGATACCTCAAAATTTGACTTAATAATATCGTCTGCTTGAATAGATTGAGTCCGTAGGTCTACAACAGAATAAATTAAATTTGAATCTGCAAATGAAAAGCGATTGGACTCAGCAATTATTCGACCATTCTGAGCAATGTAAGCATCTCCATCAAAAATTACACGGCCAGATTCATTGCCTAATAAATTAGCGAACAAATACACGCCATTAATTATTTCCGCTCCCTCAAGGGCTAATTTTTTTCGTATTAGTGATTTACCAAAAGCAAAATGCGAGGCGGTCGGATTACAAATCAATGAAACCCCGCGCTGCCCTAATGAAATAGCTGGGCGATTTTCTCCCTCCCATGCATCTTGGCATATTTCTACACCAACTAAAATCCCATTCCACATTTCAATACGATAATCACCTATCGGAATTTGAAGGCCATCTTTAACGATATAGCTTCTTTGACCAGCCGGCCATGGAGAAAACCAACGAGCCTCATAATGAACACCATCGTTGGCCAAATGCTGCTTAGGAATTAAAGCAACTAATTTTTTGTTGGAAATACAGGCTGAAACATTATAAAGTTTTTCAGAAAAACGTACCGGAAGGCCCACAAAAACGGTAATATCAGTCGTATGTGGAATTAATTTCTCCAAATAGGACCATGCTTTTTCTTCTGTAAACGAAGAATAAAACTGATCCTCGCATCCGTATCCAGTTAAACATAGCTCAGGTAAACATAAGATTGAAATGTGAAATTGTTGAGCTTTCTGTATTACGTTTAATATGCGCTCAAAGTTACCCTCCCAATCTAATGGGATTTGATTAACAACCCCAGAACCAACGATTATTCTTGGCATTTATTTTCGAGGTTTTTGGGTAGTAATTTTAGGATTACGACTAAGGAAACGGTACCAAACTTTTTTCTTCTGTAAACCTTGCGCACCCATTAAAGCATAATTAGGTGTTCTTACGTGCTTGTACCGTGGGGTCCACATCCAAGAAAATGCCTCCCTAGGTCTAAAATAAGATTCTCCATGCCTATGCTCAACACGCACACGGCAAGTTTCCCTTGGGCACCTGGCGGACCAGCAACTACTCATTCCTGCCCATAAAAGTAGGCAAGAGAAGAGAATTGAAAAGAAACGAAATACGTGCATGTTGGGAAATAATCAATTAAAAAAAAATGATTCTAAATGTTAGAACGATTTCTAATTAGTTAAATTACAAATCAACTCTTAATTTTACTACGAATTTAAAAGTTAAAATGGAATTCAATACCAAAGATATAAAATCAGTTGCAAAAAGAGATGTTTTTGAATATCCCGTCATGGAATCTTTTTACACGATTCAAGGGGAAGGTAAATATCAAGGACATGCCGCCTATTTTATTCGGTTGGGAGGATGCGATGTAGGTTGTCATTGGTGTGATGTAAAAGAATCTTGGCCCGTAGATACCCACCCTAAAAAATCGGTAGGAAGCTTAGTTAATGAAGCGTTAAAATTCCCCGGAAGAATTGTTGTCATTACGGGTGGGGAACCTTTAATGCATGATTTAGGACCCTTAACCGAAGCCTTTAAAGAAGCTGGATTTAATACCCATATTGAAACATCTGGAGTATGTGAGGTGGTAACGGGAACTTGGGACTGGATTTGCTTTTCACCTAAAAAATTCAAAGAAGCTAATTCAATGATTTTCACGCAAGTTGACGAGTTGAAAATTGTCATTTTTCATAAATCAGATATTGCGTGGGCTCAAGAGTATGAGCCAAAAATGCCTAACAATGCAGTTTTGTATTTGCAACCTGAATGGTCAAAGCAGGCAGAAATGAATTCAATGATTGTTGAATTTGTTAAATCAAATCCACATTGGAAAATTTCGATACAAACCCACAAGTTTCTTCAAATTCCATAAAATGATTGGACTCTGGATCATCCCATTGTTTTCGTTTTTATCCGAAAGGGATAGTATTCCAATCGTCCCAGTTGCCATAAAAGAACTTAATGTTTATCGAACTCAATATTTTCCCACGTATTCAGCGAGTCGAAAAGAACTTTTTTTAACGGTCAGGAAAGCCCTTAATTCAGATGAAGAAATCTTTGTATCCAAATGGAATGGCGAGAAATTTGAAGCTCCATGGCCTATTGAGGAATTAAATCAGGAAAATAACGAAGGTACGCCTACGCTCTCTAAAGACGGCAAAACCATGATTTTTTCTGGCTGTGATTATCCTAACTCATTTGGTGGTTGTGATTTATATATGTGCCAATGGGTAGATGGATCATGGACTAGGCCAAAAAATTTAGGGTATAAAATAAATTCGCATGACTGGGAAGGTCAGCCCCAATTAAGTCCAGATGGTAAAATGTTATTCTTTTCATCGGACAGGCCAGGCGGTCAGGGAAAAAGAGATATTTGGCTTTCAAGAATCGAAGGGGATGGGAAATGGGGCCAACCCAAAAACCTGGGGGAAGAAATCAACACAATGGAAGATGAGCAAGGACCTTATTTTATCCAATCCAAGGACATCTTAGTTTTTGCAAGTAATCAGAAAGGAGGATTGGGTGGTTTAGATTTTCATCAAAGTTTAATATATGAGGGGATTTGGTCAAAATCAGTACCCATTTATGAAATCAATAGCCCATCTAACGAAGCAGGATTTTCTGAAGCTATTCTTGAAAATCAGTATTTTATCTCCAAAAAAGTAAATGATCCCAACCAAGATCTTCAAATTCACAGCGTCATCATCCCAGATTATTGTTGGATTAAAAAACCATTAATCCCCAAACCGGAAATCGTTGTATTAAAGCCAGCTCAATTTTCCGAGTTGAGTTTTGAAGATATTCAGTTTAAAATAAACCAATCCGACTTGCCGATTGAAGTGCCGATAAGTTTAAAGAATTTAGTTGAATTTCTTATAAATAATATCCATCAACATATTGAAATACATGGACATACAGATGAAATAGGGAATTCTATAGCGAATGTCAAACTCTCTGAAAGAAGGGCATTATCCGTCAAAAAATTTCTGGTAAACCATGGCATTGAACCTTCACGCATTGCAACAAAGGGATTTGGTAACACAAAGCCCAAAATAAAAAATGCAAGTATCGAGCAACGAAAGGCCAATAGAAGAATTGAAATTATTTTGCCCTAGATTTTTTTCTACTTCGCTTCTTTTTCTTTTTGAAAACTTTTTTCATCTGAAATGGATGTATGCTAGCGTTCAACGAGTCTCTTTTTAACCATGCAGAACGCAAAGAATCGGCGATTTCTATTTCAGGAATCATTCGAATAGATACCTTGGAAACCCCAAAAGAAACTAATCCTATTTCCTTGGCTGCAGCCATTGAAATGTCAATGATCGCCCCTTTTCGATACGGCCCACGGTCATTAATGCGAACAATTGTCGATTTATTTGTTTTTGGAAAGGTCACTTCCACCCAAGATCCTAATGGAAAATACCTGTGAGCTGCCGTAAATAAGTAGGGATTATATTTTTCCCCACTAGTTGTTTTTACACCCCAAAAGTGACTATTGTAAAACGTGGCATTCCCAGTTTGCCTTTTATCAAAGCCTGAAACTTCAAAGATTTGTAATTGAACAACAAATAAAAGTATTGAAATTTTAAATATGGGTGAAATCATAATAAAGGTCAATCAGTCATGGGTAAAACAAAAAAGCTCTTTTCGCAAAGAGCTTTTTTACTTTGAATTTTGCCTAATTTATCGCTGAGCGATTTCAACAAATGCACGCGAAGTATTTCCGGTATAAATTTGTCTTGGTCGGCCTATAGGTTCTTTATTAGTCTTTAATTCTTTCCATTGAGCTAACCAACCAGGTAGACGGCCGATCGCGAACATTACAGTAAACATATTGGTCGGTATCCCAAGTGCCCGGTAAATAATTCCAGAATAGAAATCAACGTTAGGATATAATTTTCTTGCTACAAAATAATCATCGTTTAAAGCGGCTTCTTCTAAATGCTGCGCGATAGATAATACGGGATCATTCACACCCAATGCTTTTAAAACATCATCAGCAGCTTTCTTAATGATTTTAGCTCTTGGATCAAAGTTTTTGTACACACGATGCCCAAAACCCATTAACCTAAAACCCGAAGCCTTGTCCTTAGCCATGGCTATATACTTATCTGTATCTCCACCATCGGCCTTAATTGCCTCTAACATCTCAATAACTTCTTGGTTTGCACCTCCATGTAAAGGACCAGAAAGCGCTTGAATTCCGGCAGATATTGATGCAAAAACATTGGCTTGAGAAGACCCAACCAAACGAACCGTAGACGTAGAGCAATTTTGCTCATGATCTGCATGCAGAATTAATAATTTATTTAAGGCTTTTGAGACAACAGGGTCGACCGTATAGGTTTCGCCTGGTTTCGCAAACATCAATTGTAAAAATGTAGAACAATAATCCAAGGAAGTATTAGGTTGATTAGCATCTTTCCCTAAACCTTTTTTATAATTCCAGATAGCCATAATAGGCAATGTAGCTATCAATCGCATCATATTTCTCTCATCATCTCCAGCCTCTTCAGTAGAATGAAAAGCGGACATAAGGCCTACTAAACCAGCTATTTCGGCCATGGGATGAACTGAATTTGGAATAGCATCAGCAATCTTTTTCAAAGCCTCATTTGAAATAGTGTGCTTTTTAATTTCACTTTCAAATAAATCCAATTGAGATTTAGTGGGTAATTCACCATGAATTAACAAATAAGCCACTTCTAAAAAAGTAGATTTGTCGGCCAATTCTTCAATACTATAACCTCGATATCTTAAAATTCCCTCCTCACCATCTAAATAGGTAATCGCACTTTTAGTTGCCCCTGTGTTTTTATAACCTGGATCATAAGTAACATAACCAGATAAATCACGAAGCTTAGCAATGTCGATCGCTTTTTCATTTTCAGAACCTACAAATGTTGGCAATTCGAAGGATTGACCGTCTAAATTGATAACTGAATTTTGAGACATAGTATTAATTGTATAATGGCAAATGGTTTGCAATTCCAAAAAGTATTTGTAAAATTTTGAAATCAAAGCACTAAGATAATACGTAATTTTGAAAGGTTAAGTACCTTTGGTAATCCAATAAAAATTAATTCAATTAACACAATTTTTTCTAAAGATATTTCAAAAATATTTGATTCTATGATGCATTTAAGCCAACTAATTTCTAAATATTCATTTAGTTCAAAGGATCGATTTCTGAAATATGTGAAAATTGACACACAATCTGACCCCAAATCAACCTCCTTTCCAAGCACTGAAAAACAAAAAGATTTGGCCGTACTCTTAGTCAATGAGCTACATGATTTAGGAATTTCCAATGCACATACCAATGAATATGGATATGTCTATGCACATCTTGAATCGAACGTGTCAAAAGATGTCCCAGCAATTTGTTTTTGTGCCCATATGGATACTTCCCCTGATTGCGCTGGTTTTGGAGTAAAACCAATGATACATCAAAATTATCAAGGGGAAGATCTTATTTTACCAGATGACCCCTCCGTCATCATACGATTAAATGAACATCCCGATTTACAAGAACAAATAGGAAATGACATTATTACGGCGAGCGGAAAAACCTTATTAGGGGCAGATAATAAGGCGGGAGTTGCAGAAATCATGGATGCAGTGGCTTTTTGGCAGAATAATTCAAATGTTCAGCATGGTCCAATTTCCATCGTATTTACCCCTGATGAAGAGGTAGGCCGAGGAACGGACCACATCGATATCCAAAAAATAAATGCCGTATATGGGTATACGTTGGACGGCGAAAAGCGTGGTCATCTAGAAAATGAAACATTTTCTGCGGATGGTTTTACCATTAAAATCAAAGGCATTTCTCAACATCCAGGATTTGCCAAGGGCAGAATGGAAAGCGCCATAAAAATAGCTGCTGAAATTATCTCAAATCTACCAAAAGAATTCCTCAGCCCAGAAACCACGGAAAAAATGGAAGGATTTATCCATCCGGTAGATATCCAAGGTCATGTCGAAGAAGCTCAAATAGACTTTATTTTAAGGGATTTCGATACCAGAAAATTGATTGAGTATGGAAATTTACTCAAAGAAATCACCTTTGACGTTTTAAAAAATTATCCAAATAGCCAAGCCGATTTTATTCAGAATGAACAATACCGCAATATGAATGAAATCTTAAAAGACCATCCATTGTGCATTTCATTAGCGATGGAAGCTATGGAATTAGCTGGATTAACACCAGAAACAACGAGCATTCGAGGCGGGACCGATGGTTCAAGACTGACGTTTATGGGATTGCCATGTCCCAACATCTTTGCTGGTGAACATGCATTTCATAGCAAAGAAGAATGGGTATCCGTCCAGGATATGCAAAAAGCTACGGAAACCATTCTGTATTTAGCAGAACTGTACACGGTAAGGTATTAGGTAAGAGGTATTAGGTAAGAAGTAATAGGTAAGAAGTAATAGGTATTAGGTAAGAAGTAATAGTGTCTTGTCCTGAAATAGGTTGACAGTTGGGTTGACTAATAATTATTT
>CAIZMB010000149.1 GCA_903933935.1 uncultured Cytophagaceae bacterium | reverse complement strand
TACAATTACATTGCATTACCAGGAAAAGGGTATATCAAAAACAATCAAACATCAAATAAATTGGTCTAAAAATACCCAAGGAAGATCGGAACTCACACATAGTGGTTTAACTCAAAAGAACTTAAAAATAGCACTTTCAAAATCCATCGATTATATCCTTAGATCTCAAAATAACAATGCCAGCAGCCTAACTTACGGGGGGCTCAACTTATTTTATGATTTAGATGCACAGAGTTACCGATCAAATCATTGGATTTGGGGATCGGGACCCGCGGTAAAAGTACTTTTAAACGCCCGAAAAATACCTGCATTAACTATTTCCACATCTGCAGCAGGACTTTTGTCAGCAGCAGAAAAAATAGGTCAGTCGGCCATCAATACGCGAATCATGGATGTTACGCATCCCATGTTTGGTGTACCACTTTCCCGTTGGAGAAGAGATATTATTTTACCAGATTTTGGGTACCAACAATGTTACAGCACTTCAGATGCGAATTTCTTCTCCGGTTGGGCTTGGATTCCGCTATACACGGAAACAGGAAATAAAAAATATTTAGATGCGGCAAAATTATTAGCTGAAACGACGGATCGTTTAATGACCCAATATGGCCTTATCCCACAAGATTATTATGTGGATGAACAAAAATTTTCAGAGCATACCATTGATGAATCGGGTTTTGGAGCTGAAGGAATTGCTAATTTATATGCTATAACCAAAGACCCTAAGTATTTCAACATGGCCGAACAATATATTCAAGAGCATTTGAAAAAACTGAGTCGACCCGACGGATTATGGGAGCGAGGATGGCATCAAAAAACCGGGGTTCAGCCGACCATAAAAATGACTCGGGGACTTGGATGGGCGATGGAAGGATTATTAGCCGCTCATCGCAATAACCCCAAAGGACCTTACCTAGCATTAGCTAAAAAAATGGCCGATCGCATGCAAGCCTGGCAAAAACCGGATGGCCATTGGAACTTTATCACGGATGAGCCGGTGGAGAAGGTGGGCATAAGTGAAAAAGGCACTGCCTTGTGGAGTTATTTATTGTACCAATTATACGCGGCTAGTGGAGAGAAAAAATATGTCGTGATGGCTCGAAAATCATTAACTTGGTGCATGAGAAATCAATACCAAGGACCTGACCGACAAGCATTTGGGGGGATTATTGGGAAAACAATTCATTCGGCCGTCGGCGCCGCATTTAGACCTTGGTTTCCAATCACTTGCGCATATACCTCAGCCTTTTTCTCATTGGCCCTCATGGAAGAACTTAAACTGACTAAGCAATGAAAAATTACTTCCTAATTTGCTTATTATTAATAAGCATTCAACCGATTTTATTGGCGCAAAAAACCCCTCCTAATGTCATCGTGATTTTGGTGGACGACATGGGCTATAGTGATATTGGAATATTTGGCTCAGAAATTAAAACGCCCAACATCGATCTGCTCGGTAAAAAGGGAGCCATTTTTACCCAATTTTACAATGCAGGACGCTGTTGCCCGAGTAGAGCTTCCTTACTAACAGGCATGTATCCGCACCAAGCAGGGATGGGAGGAATGGTGGTTACAAGTGATTATGATCGAAATAAAACGGGATCCTACCAAGGATTTTTAAACGTAAATACCCCGACAATTGCCGAAGAATTAAAAAAGAATGGATACAATACCTACATGACGGGCAAATGGCATGTGGGCGAAAAAAAGCCCGATTGGCCTAACCAAAGAGGTTTTGATCACTTTTACGGATTAATTTCAGGGGCTAATAGTTATTATGAATTATTGCCTAAACGCCAGCTCGTTGAAGATAACGAGCCTTTTGCACCCAAGGGTAATTATTATTTTACAGATGCCATTTCAGATAAATCCGTTTCCTATTTACGGAAAAATCATTCCACGGGGAAGCCGTTCTTTCTGTATGTAGCCTATACCGCGCCGCATTGGCCGATACACGCGCCCCAAGATTTGATTGATTCCTATAAATCTACATATACTCAGGGATGGGAAGCTCTGCGGAAGCAGCGATTTGACCAACAAAATAAAATTAAATTAAACCCCAATATTGACCATTTACCTGGATCGGATCCAATGATTGTAGATTTTGAAAAAGAAGCCGACAAGACCATTTGGATCGAAAGAATGGCCACTTATGCGGCCATGGTCGACAAGATGGACCAAGGAATCGGGAAAATTATACAAGAATTAAAAGCCAATGGAACCTTTGACAATACCGTTATTTTCTTCCTTTCAGATAATGGCGCTTGCCACGAGGTATTAAATGAACGTTCATCCAAAGATTTAGGACAAGAGAAATACGATGCTTCATTAACAACTAGAATTGGCGCCCCAGGAAGCTATACCACCTATGGCAAAGAATGGGCCTATGCTAGCAATACGCCTTTTCGGATGTACAAACATTGGATGCATGAAGGTGGAATTTCGACGCCATTAATTATTTCATACCCAACCGGAATTAAAAAAAGCTTTCAAAGTGACCAAGTGGGACATATCATGGATATTTTCCCAACCATCATGGACCTAACAAAAACCAAAACAACAAAGGCCGTGGAGGGAAAAAGCTTGGTCCCCATATTTAAACAAAGTAAAAGGGAATCCCAACCTTATATTGCTTGGGAACATTTTGGGAATAAAGCGATTCGGGAAGGGGATTGGAAACTGGTTTGGGACGATGAAGTGAAAGAATGGGAATTGTACAATGTCAGAT